>DATHZW010000450.1:0-3956 GCA_035458405.1 Steroidobacteraceae bacterium
CTGGTAGACGATGTACGGCTTGCTATCGCCGGCGATCACGGTCTCGTCCAGCACGACCTTCTGCACATTCTTCATGGACGGCAGGTCGTACATGATGTCGAGCAGGACGTTCTCGAGGATGGTCCTCAGTCCGCGGGCGCCGGTCTTGCGCTGCATGGCCTTCTTGGCGATGGCCAGCAGGCCGTCGTCCCTGAACTCCAGCTCGACGCCTTCCATCTCGAACAGGCGGCCGTACTGCTTGGTCAGCGCATTACGCGGCTGGGTCAGGATGGTGATCAGGGCGCCCTCGTCGAGCTCCTCGAGGGTCGCGACCACCGGCAGGCGGCCGACGAACTCGGGTATGAGACCAAACTTGATCAGGTCCTCGGGCTCGACGTCCTTGAACAGGTCGGCGCCCTGCGGCCGCTCGCTCGGGCTCTTGACCTCGGCCGCGAACCCGATGCCGCCGCGCGCGCTGCGCCGCTCGATGATCTTTTCCAGGCCCGCGAAGGCCCCGCCCACGATGAACAGGATGTTGCCCGTGTCCACCTGCAGGAACTCCTGCTGCGGGTGCTTGCGGCCGCCCTGGGGCGGCACCGAGGCGACCGTGCCCTCGATCAGCTTCAGCAGCGCCTGCTGCACGCCCTCGCCCGACACGTCGCGGGTGATCGACGGGTTGTCCGACTTGCGCGAGATCTTGTCGATCTCGTCGATGTAGACGATGCCCGTCTGGGCCTTCTCCACGTCGTAGTCGCACTTCTGCAGCAGCTTCTGGATGATGTTCTCGACGTCCTCGCCGACATAGCCCGCCTCGGTGAGCGTGGTCGCGTCCGCGATGGTGAACGGCACGTTCAGCAGCCGCGCGAGGGTCTCGGCCAGCAGCGTCTTGCCGCAGCCGGTCGGGCCGATCAGCAGGATGTTGCTCTTGGCGATCTCGATCTCGCCGCCCGTCGACTTCTCGCCGGGCAGGGACTGGAGCCGCTTGTAGTGGTTGTAGACGGCCACGGAGAGGATCTTCTTCGCCCGCTCCTGGCCGATGACGTACTCGTCGAGGACCTTCTTGATCTCCTGGGGCCGGGGCAGCTTGTCGCGCGAGCGCTCCTGCTTCTCCTCGAGCTCCTCGCGGATGATGTCGTTGCACAGCTCGACGCACTCGTCGCAGACGAATACGGAGGGCCCCGCAATCAGCTTGCGGACCTCGTGCTGGCTCTTGCCGCAGAAGGAGCAGTACAGGAGCTTGCCTTCGTCGTGCTTGCCGCGGGTGTCGTCAACCATTCCTTGCCGTCCTCGGAGCTGCCGGCCAACCGCCAGCAGGACCCTTATAGCATGATGCCTGGCTGCCTGAAAATCCGTTTACAGACCGATACTTGTGATCCAATTCTCGTCCCGTTGCCGTCACTTGGCCGGGGTAACCGATGGCAACTGGCCGCGCCGGTCCAGGACCTCGTCCACCAGCCCGTAGGCCTTGGCCTGCTCGCCGCTCATGAAGTTGTCGCGATCCGTGTCCACCTTGATCTTGTCGATCGGCTGGCCCGTGTGCTGCGACAGGATCTTGTTCAGCCGGTCGCGCGCGTCGAGGATCTCCTTGGTGTGGATCTCGATGTCGGTGGCCTGGCCCTGGAACCCGCCCAGCGGCTGGTGGATCATGACGCGCGAATTGGGCAGCGCGTAACGCTTGCCCTTGGTGCCCGCGCCGAGCAGCACCGCGCCCATGCTGGCCGCCTGGCCGACGCAGATCGTGCCGATGTCCGGCTTGATGAACTGCATGGTGTCGTAGATGGCGAGCCCCGCCGACACCGACCCGCCGGGCGAGTTGATGTACAGGTGGATGTCCTTATCCGGGTTCTCCGACTCCAGGAACAGCAGCTGCGCCACCACGAGGTTGGCCATGTAGTCCTCGACGGGACCGACGATGAACACCACGCGCTCCTTCAGCAGGCGCGAGTAGATGTCGTAGGCACGTTCGCCGCGAGCGGTCTGCTCCACGACCATTGGGACCAGATTCAGCGCCTTGGTTTCCATGTTTCGATCCACCGTGTTCAGTCTCGGTCTTCTGACGCCTCGGCAGCGCCGAAGTTCATGATGTCCTTGAACGCAGCCAGCTGCTCGGTGACCTGGGCCCTGGCGACGACGTGGTCGACGACCTGGTCCTCGAGCACCATCATCTGCAGCTGGCGCATCGCGTCCTCGTTCTCGACGTACTGCTTGCGCGCCGTTTCCGGGTCGTCGAAGCCCGAGATCATCTCGTCGAGGCGCTCCTGGACCCTGGCCGCGTCCACCTGGATCGCGGCGGTCCGGATGACCTCGTTGAGCAGCAGGCCCAGCGACACGCGGCGCCGCGCATTGGCCTCGAACGGCTGCCGCGGCGGCAGCTGGCGCGCATCGCGGGCGCCCATGCGCCGCAGCGCCTCGATCTGCATGTCGCGGATTTCCTGCTCGACCAGCACCGAAGGCAGGTCGATCGGATTGGCGGCCAGCAGCTTGTCCATGACCTGGCTCTTGAGCCGGCCGCGGATCGCCTGCGCCAGCTCGCGCTCCATGTTGTCGCGCACCTCGGCGCGCAGCGCCTCGACGCCGCCCTCCTCGACGCCGAAGGCCTTGCAGAACTCGTCGTTGACCTCCGGCAGCCGGGTTTCCTCGACGGACTTGACGGTCACCTCGAACTGCGCCGTCTTGCCCGCCAGGTTCTTGGCCGGGTATTCCTCGGGGAACGCCACGTCGATCGTGCGGACCTCGCCCGCCGTCGCGCCGCGCAGGCCTTCCTCGAAGTCCTTGAGCATGCGCCCGGCGCCGAGCTCGAACTGGTGGCCCTCGGCCTTGCCGCCTTCAAACAGCTCGCCTTCGAGCTTGCCCTCGAAGTCGATGGTCAGGCGGTCGCCGTCGGCGGCGGCGCGGTCCACCGCCACGAATTCGGGCCGCTGCTTGCGCAGGCTCTCGAGCATGGCGTCGACGTCGGCATCGGCCACGGCGGCCTTGGGGCGGATCAGTTCCATGCCCTCCACGCCCGTGAGCTCGATCCTGGGATAGACCTCGAAGGTCGCGGAGTACTTGAGGTCGCCGCCCTTCGCGGCCGGCAAAGGTTCGATACGCGGCCCGCCGGCCGGCACCAGCTTCTCCTGCTGCAGCGCCTCGGAGAAGGTCTCGCGGATGAGGTCGCCGACGACCTCCTCGCGGACCTGCGCGCCGTAATGCTTGCGCACCACGTGGATCGGCGCCTTGCCCGGACGGAAGCCCTTGATCCGCGCCGTGCGGCTGACGTTGAACAGCCGCTTGTCCACCTGCTGCTCGACGCGGCTGGCGGGTACGGAGACCTGCATCCGGCGCTCGAGCCCCTTGAGCGCCTCTACTGACACCATCATCTCTTCTTCAACCTCTGGACGATCGTTGTACGACTGCAGCCACTCCGGCGCGTCCGGCCGGGCCGGATGGTGCGAAAGGAGAGACTCGAACTCTCACGGGTTACCCCACTGGAACCTAAATCCAGCGCGTCTACCAATTCCGCCACTTTCGCACGCCGGAACCGAAGACCCGCGGTGTACGCGGCCGCTGGTCAAGCAGATAAGTATAGCGGATGGAGCCGTGGGCCGGGAACGGCAGGGGAACGGATGGCGGATGGCGGATGGCGGATAGCGGATAGCGGATAGCGGATAGCGGATAGGAGGGTACGGGAACGGCAGCGTGAGTCGTGAGGCGTAAGCAAGGGCCTGTGGGCCCTGGGACCGGGGGGGGCTGGTCAGTGGCGGCCCGGGGGGCGCTCGGGCTCGTCGCGCTGGCGGCGGCGGGCGCGCAGGGCCAGCAGGTAGGCGATCACGCTGGGCAGCACGAAGGCCGCCATCACCGCCAGGCTGATCAGCTCGCGCTGCCCCTTCAGCCCCCCGTAGGTGGTGATATAGATGAGCACGATGGTGACCACCGCCGCGGCGATGGCGCCCACTTTCAGTGCGCCGAGGGCCTTTTCCGCCGGGGTCGCGTTCTCG
>DATHZW010000451.1:0-7375 GCA_035458405.1 Steroidobacteraceae bacterium
AGCTGACGCCGATAGGCCACCTGCTGATGCGCAACATCGCGATGTGCTTCGACGCCTACCTGCCCGGCCACCAGCAGTCGGAGACACCGCGCTTCTCAAGGGCCGTGTAATACGCCGGTGCCTGGCACCGGACATGCGCGCATCATCCGGTCGTCAGCAGCAGCAGCGTTCCTTCGGGCGCTTCGAGCAGGGCGTTTGCTTGTGGGTCGAGCATCCGCGGCAGGCCGGGCGAGAACTTGAAGCCGCCCTCGCCGAGGTGCCGGATCCGGTCGGGCATGTCGGCGTCCGTGAATACCAGCGCCGGCCTCTCCAGCGCGCCCGTTCGCAGCAGCGAGACGTTCAGGGTGTCGCTGGTGAACCCGATGTGCGGGTAAGGCTCGTCGCCTTCCTCGACCGGCACGAAGCCGAGCCTTTCCCAGAAGCCGGCCGACGCCGCGAGGTCGCGGACCGGCAGCGCGAATTCCTCGAACCAACCGAGGCGCGAGGTCCGGTGTGCGGCGCGATCCGGCGGCGAATAGGTGCGTGCCTCGAGCAGGGCGATCATCTGCCCGTTGGGATCCGCAAACCCGGCCTCGTTGAAGACATCCGCGCCGACGCGGCGGAAGGCCAGCTCGATTCCCAGTCGCTCCAGGGCTTCGAGATGCCGCTCCAGGTCGGGCTGGACGTAGGTCAGCGACGGTGACGGGAACTCGTACTGGTGCAGGCCGATGAACAGGCGGCCGTCAGTCACCACCGCGTAGGGATGGCTCCATGTCTCGCCGACCGGCGCCTGCGTGAAGCCGAGGCGCTCGTAGAAGGCGAGGGACTCCAGGATGTCCGGCGCGTGTACGCTGACCTCGAGGAACCGTCCGAGCATGGGAACCGCCATCCGCTGCCGGGTTGAGCCCAATGATAGCGCCTGGGCCGCTTCAGTCGTGCCGCGGGACGGATCCGCCGGTGTCCAGCGCGCGCGGCAGCATGAACAGCGATGCCCAGGCCGCCAGCGAGGCGGCGACCATGAAGATGTAGATGGGCACCGGAGTGCTGGTCGCAAAGACGGCCATGCCCTGGACCGCGATCGCGCCGATCAGCTGCTGGGAGAAGCTGAGCATGCTCGACGCCGCCCCCGGGGTGCGGGGTGCGAGCGCCACCGCGCTGGCGGTGATGTTTGGCAGGGCGAGCCCCTGGCCGAAGCTGAGCACGCCCATCGGGAGGAACAGGGCGGCGGGCTGCCAAAAGCCGGCCAGGACCAGTCCCGCGCCGCCGACGGCGCTGACAAGCTGGATGGCCATGCCCATTTCGATCAGCCGGCGCAGGCCGGCTCGGGTCGCGAAGCGCGTGACCACCCAGTTGCCGAGGAAATAGCCGATGGCCACGGCCAGGTACCAGAGGCCGTACTCGGTCGAGCTATGGCCGAGGCTGACCATCACGTACGGAACGATGGAGATGAAGGCGAGGAAGACCGAGAAGATCATCCCCGACTGGAACGCGAGGCCCAGGAAGGTCGGCTGCCGGACTACTGCGAGCGACATCCTGGCCAGCCCCGATGCGCCGTGGCGCCGGTCCGCGTCGGATCGCGTCTCGGGAAGGAAGCGCCAGACGACCGCGAGGATCACGAAGTTCGTCGCGAGCAGCAAGCCGAACAACGCGTGCCAGCCGAATGCCTCGGTGACGAAGCCGCCGATGAGCGGCGACACGGTCGGCCCGATGACGATGATCATGGTCAGGTAGGCCAGCATGCGCGCCATCTTCTCGCGCCCGTACAGGTCGCCCAGCATGGCGCGGGCCACCACCAGGCCGGCGGACGTGCCGAGCGCCTGCACCACGCGGCCGGCCAGCAACATCCCGAAGGACGGCGCGAACAGGCACAGCAGGTTGCCGAGGGCAAACACCAGCTGGCCTCCCAGGATCACCGGCCGGCGCCCGAAGCGGTCGGAGACCGGCCCGTAGACGAAGACGCCGATAGCGAAGGCGATCAGCGGCAGGCTGACGGTCAGGTTCACCTCGGCGACGGAGGTGCCGAAGTACGCCTGCACGCGCGGCAGCGCGGGCAGGTAGATGTTCATCGCGATCGGGCCGGCGGCCGTGATGGCCGCCAGCAGCCCCAGCAGCAGCCGGTTCGAGGGCGCGGGTTCCGCCCCCGTCACTGCACCCCGCCGACGCACACGTACTTGATCTCCGTGAAGTCGAGCAGGCCGTAGCGCGAGCCCTCGCGCCCCATGCCGGACTCCTTCACGCCCCCGAAGGGCGCGACCTCGGTGGAGATCAGCCCGGTGTTGACGCCGACGATGCCGTATTCGAGGGCTTCCGACACCCGCCAGGAACGGGCCAGGTCGCGCGTGTAGAAGTACGACGCCAGGCCGAAGACGGTGTCGTTGGCCATGCGGATGGCCTCGGCCTCGGTCTCGAAGCGAAACAGCGGCGCGACCGGTCCGAAGGTCTCCTCGCCGGCGACCTTCATGTCGGGCGTGACGTAGGTCAGCACCGTCGGTTCGTAGAAAGTCCGGCCCAGGGCGTGGCGCTTGCCGCCCGTGGCGACCTTCGCGCCCTTGGCGACGGCATCGGCCACGTGCTCCTCGACCTTGGCGAGCGCCGATTCGTCGATCAGCGGACCCTGGTCGGTGGCGCCCTTCAGGCCGTCACCGACGGCGAGCTTGCGCACGGCCTCCACGAGCTTTGCGGTGAAGGCCTCGTAGACGCCTGCCTGCACCAGCAGGCGGTTGGCACAGACGCAGGTCTGGCCGGTGTTGCGATACTTGCTGGCGATGGCGCCGGCGACCGCCGCGTCGAGATCGGCGTCGTCGAAGACGATGAAGGGCGCGTTGCCGCCGAGTTCCAGCGACACCTTCTTCATCGTGCCGGCGCACTGCGCCATCAGCTGCTTGCCGATCTCGGTCGAGCCGGTGAAGGACAGCTTGCGCACCCGCGAGTCGGAGGTCATCACGCCGCCGATGGCGCTGGCCGACCCCGTCAGCACGTTGAACACTCCCTTCGGGATGCCGGCGCGATCGGCGAGCTCGGCCAGCGCCAGCGCGGTGAAGGGAGTCTGGCTGGCGGGCTTGCACACCACGGTGCAGCCGGCGGCCAGGGCCGGCGCGACCTTGCGCGTGATCATCGCCGCGGGAAAGTTCCACGGCGTGATGGCGGCGACGACCCCGACCGGCTGGCGCAGCACCAGCAGGCGCTTGTCGGCCTGGTGACCCGGGATGACGTCGCCGTAGAGGCGCTTGGCTTCCTCGGCAAACCACTCGACGAAGGAGGCGGCATAAACGACCTCGCCACGCGCCTCGGCCAGCGGCTTGCCCTGTTCGGCGGTCATCATGGTGCCGATGTCGTCGCCGTGGGCGACGATCAGTTCGTACCATCGGCGAAGGATGACGGCACGTTCCTTCGCGGTCTTCGCCGCCCACGCGGGAAACGCGGCATGCGCGGCGGCGACCGCCGCCTCGGTCCCGGCCGCCCCGAGCCTGGGCACCGTACCCAGCTTCTCGCCGGACGCAGGATTCCTGACGTCGATCGCGGCGCCACCCGGCGCGTCGATCCAGGCGCCATCGACGTAGCACTGCTGGCGGAAGAGCGTCTGGTCCTTGAGATTCATGATGAGACTCCGTGATGTTCAGCCGACGTGCCTGCCAAGGAACGCGAGGCTGCGCTCGAAGGCGAGTTGCGCGCTGGCGGCGTGGTAATCGGTGCGGTCGGTGCAGTTGAAGCCGTGCCCGGCCGGATAGAGGTGGAATTCGCCCGATGGCAGCGCCTGGCGAACCTGCGCGATGGCCTCGGGCGGGATGCTGGCGTCGCGTTCGCCGTAATGAAACTGCATCGGGCAGGCGGGTTTCAGGTCGAGGTATTGCGGAATGCGCGCGCCGTAGTAGGACACCGCTGCCGAGACCGGTGCGGTTGCCGCCGCGATCCATGCGACCGCGCCGCCCCAGCAGTAGCCCACCACGCCGACGCGGCCCGAGCCGGCCAGGTGCATCACGGCGCCAGCCACGTCGGCGACGATGTTCTCGCGGCTGAGGCGCTGAACGTAGCCGCGTCCGCCCTCGATGTCGGTGTAGGGCAGCATGACGTCCGGCTGCAGGCGGTCGAAGAACGCGGGCGCCGTCGCGTGGTAGCCGGCGGTGGCGAAGCTGTCGACGACGTCGCGGATATGCGCGGTGACGCCGAAGATTTCCTGGATGACGACCACGCCGCCCCGCGGCTCGCCTCCCGGGCGGGCCTCGTAAGCCGACAGCACGTGGCCGTCGGCGGCGGTGAATTCGATGTTGGTTCCCATGGCGCGATCCCGAGCAAGCCGGACAGGCGGTCGCCGCTCGTCCCGGACCGGGCGTGGCGCCGTCGCGCGGCAAGCGCCGCGAAGCGCCTATTGTGCGATATTCAGCGCGACCTGACGACCCGCTGGTCGATCGCGCCGAAGATCGACTTGCCCCGCGAGTCGAGCATCTCGATGCGGACACGGTCGCCAAAGGACATGAACGGGGTGGACGGCTTGCCGTGGGCCACGGTTTCCAGCATCCGCAACTCGGCCAGGCAGCAGGAGCCCAGCGAGCGGTCGTAGTTCGAGATGGTTCCGGAGCCGACGATGGCGCCGGCGCCGAGGCGGCGGGTCTTGGTCACGTGCGCGATCAGCTGGCCAAAATCGAAGGTCATGTCCACGCCGGCGTTGGGTCGACCCAGCAGCCTGCCGTTGAGGTGCACGACCAGCGGCAGATGCACCTTGCCGCCGTCCCAGGCCTCGCCGAGTTCGTCCGGCGTCACCGCGACCGGCGAGAACGCGGTCGCGGGCTTGGACTGGTAGAAGCCGAAGCCCTTGGCCAGCTCGCCCGGGATCAGGTTCCTCAGCGACCAGTCGTTGACCAGCATGACCAGCTTGATGTGCTCCCGCGCCGCCTGCGGGCCGGTGGACATGGCGACGTCGTCGGTGACGACCGCCACCTCGCCTTCGAGGTCGATGCCCCATTCCTCGTTCGCGAACGGCGCGTCCTGGGTCGCGCCCAGGAAATCGTCCGAGCCGCCCTGGTAGACCAGCGGATCGGTCCAGAAGCTTGCCGGCATCTCGGCGCCGCGGGCCTTGCGGACCAGTTCGACGTGGTTGACGTAGGCGCTGCCGTCCACCCAGTGATGCGAGCGCGGCAATGGCGCCATCGTCGCGGCCGGGTCGAAGGCGAAGGCGCCGGGCGCGGCGCCCGCCTCGAGTTGCGCGGCCAGCGCGGCGAGCTTCGGCGACAGCGCCTGCCAGGCGTCGAGCGCCCGCTGCATCGTGCCGGCAATGCCGTCTGCGCAGGCGGCCCGGGTGAGGTCGCCGCTGACCACGGCCAGCCGGCCGTCCCGCGTCCCGTCATGGATCGTCGCCAGCTTCACTTGCCGCCCCCCTTCCAGCTGTTCACGTAGCCGCCCCACTCGACGCCGCCGGCTGCGCTGCCGACATCGAGCGCGTCGCGGGTGTCGATCATGACAGCGTACTCGTCAGTGGCGGGTTTGGTCTGCTCCAGCATCCGCGACAGCGCCTTCGGGTGCGGGCCGTGGGTGAAGCCCGACGGATGGAAGGTCAGCATTCCGGGATGGATGTTGTCGCGGCTGAAGAAGTCGCCGGCGTGGTAGAAGATGACTTCCTCGTAGTCGTCGTTGTTGTGGAAGAACGGCACCTTCAGCGCGCCGGGGTCCGATTCGAAGGGGCGCGGCGCGAAGGTGCAGACGACGAAGCGCCCGGCCAGGAAGGTCGTGTGCGCCGACGGCGGCAGGTGATAGCGGTGGCTCATCAGCGGCCGGATGTCGCGGACGTTGATCCGGCAGACCGACAGCTCGCCGTGCCAGCCCACGGCGTCCAGCGGGTTGAACGGGTAGGTGGCGGTCGAGATCTCGTTGCGGCGCTTGATGGCGACGCGCCAGGGCTTCTCGTCCTGCTGCGCGCGAAAGGCCTCGTCGATACGCGGCGTGTCGAGCATCGCGGCGTCGAAGATGGCGTGGTTTCCGACGAGGCCCTTGTCGGGGAGCATGTAGGACGCATTCGTGGCCTCGATCATGAGCGCCATCACGGGTTCGGCGCACTCCAGCCGCCACATGGTGCCGCGGGGCAGGACAATGTAGTCGCCGGCCTCGAAGGACAGGTGGCCGAAGTCGCAGAACAGCTCGCCGCGCCCCCGATGGACGAAGAGCAGTTCATCCCCGTCGGCATTGCGGGCGAGGTGGTCCATCGTCCCGTCCGTGCGCCACAGGCGCAGCCGGCAGTGGGCGTTGTGGAGGACCTCGCCGGCCGCCCAGGGCGACGCCGCGACCGCGTCGAGCTTCGTCAGGTCGAAGGCGCGCGGCCGCAGGGGACCGTCGAAAGCGGTCCAGCCCGTCGGCGGGTGGCGGTGGTGGAAGAACGCGGCCGGGCCAAAGAAGCCCTCCTTGCTCATCTCGCGTTCGTAGGTTCCCGGCGGCAGGTCGCAATGCGCCTGGCGCGACGCGTCGCCCTCGACGCGGGAGTAGCTGATGTAACGTTTCATGCGCGGGTCCCCAGGAGGCCGGATGCGGCCAATTTAGTTTCAAATGAAACTAATGGCAAGGACCGCGCCCCGGCGCAACGTGGCGGGATCGCCGGCCCGCCGGCCGTCCGGCGTCGCAGC
Organism: Steroidobacteraceae bacterium; assembly: GCA_035458405.1. Lineage (GTDB taxonomy): Bacteria > Pseudomonadota > Gammaproteobacteria > Steroidobacterales > Steroidobacteraceae > SG8-30. The sequence goes on from DATHZW010000451.1 coordinate 6,588, forward strand.
CTCCGGCTGCGGACCCCTCCGGACTCTTGTTATTGAACCCGGATCTGCGGCGATGCTAGCCTGCGGCGCGGCCGGGCCACGTATGCGTCGCGCCTTCAAAGGGAACAGCCAGGTGGATTCCGGGCAACGATTTGCGCAAATCCGCTCGAAAATGGTGCTGCCCGTCGTGGCGGCGCCCATGTTCCTTGTTTCTGGTCCGGAACTGGTGCTGGCGGCATGTCGGGCCGGGATCATGGGCTCATTTCCGGCGCCAAACGCGCGGACCGTCGACGTTCTTGCCGACTGGATGGCGCACATCACCGCGGATCTCGATGCCGCAAGGGCTGCCGAACCCGACTCGATGATTGCGCCGTGGGCGCAGAATCTGGTCGTGCACAGCACCTACGGCAGGCTGCGGGCGGAACTCGACCTGCTGGATCGCTTCCGTCCGCCGGTAGTGATAACGGCGCTCGGCAGCCCGAAAGCGGCGATAGAAGTCGTGCACGGCTATGGCGGACTCGTCTTCGCCGACGTCAACTCCGTCGAGCTTGCGCGCAAGGCGGCGGCGACCGGGATCGACGGGCTCGCGCTGGTTTGCGCAGGCGCCGGTGGGCATACCGGCGCCATGGCCGCCTTTTCGTTCGTGCCGGCGGTGCGCGAATTCTTTGACGGCATCCTGATCGTGGCCGGCGGCATCTGCGACGGCCGCGGCGTACGGGCGGCCGAGGTGCTCGGTGCCGACCTGGTCTACATGGGCACACGTTTCATCGCCGCCCAGGAGAGTCTGGCTGTGCCCGACTACAAGCAGA
>DATHZW010000452.1:0-2455 GCA_035458405.1 Steroidobacteraceae bacterium
TGGAGAAAGATCGGGTTGTAAGGTTTCCTGACACCTAAGCAATGAGCCTTAATCCAATAGGCGTCAATGGCTTACTGCCCCAGCACCCAGTCGATCACGGACCCCTCGATGGCGTCGCCCGATCCGTACTGGGCTCCCTTGCTGTTTACCATAATCACGACGACGTAGGTCCGGCCGGAGTCGCCGGTCACGTAACCGGCAATGGAACTCGCCCCGTTCAGGGTGCCGGTCTTCATGCGTACCCGGCTGGGCTCCTTCAGCCGTCCGAAGCGCTTGCGCAGGGTGCCGTCCAGCCCGCCCAGCGGCAGGGTGGCCAGGAACTCGGGCGCGTAACGGCTCCTCCAGGCCGCCTGCAGCACCTTTGCCAGGCTGTCGCCGGAGATCCGCGCGTCGCGCGACAGGCCCGAGCCGTTGGCAAGGGCCAGCTCCGGGAAGTCGAGGCCCCGGGCCTTGAGCCAGCCGGTGATCACGGCCTCGCCGCCGTTGACGGTCGCGGGAATCGTGTCCTTCTCGGCCGCCAGCGTCAGCATCAGCGTACGCGCCATGACGTTGCTCGAGAACTTGTTGGTCACCCGGATGATCTCGGCGAGGGTCAGCGACTCCTGGGAAAGCAGCTGTTTCGCATCCTCCGGTGTCGGCGCGCGCAGCATGCCGCCCCGGATGACGCCGCCTTGTTGCTCCCAGAGCTGTCGGAAGCTGCCATAGGCAAAATCGGCCGGGCCCATGATCACCTGCCGGGTGGTCTGCGGCCGGCAGCCGGTCGACACCGTGCCGCTGACCACCAGCCTCAACGGGTCGCTGGCCGGATGGCTGATGCTGAAGCTGCGGTTGCGGCCCGCGCAGCGCGCGTTGACCGGCTTGATCCGGTTCTCGACCCTGAGGTTGGCCGGGAACGGGTCGACCACGACATCGATCGCCTGGCCGTCTTCGCTGGGCCGGACGATGATCTCGGCGGACTGCCAGTTCACCAGCAGGGCATTGGGCAGGACGTTGTAGGTGCGGTAAGGCCGCCCGTCGAAGTCGCCCGGCCGCTCGTCGATGGGCGCGAACAGCTCGTCATCGATGACGATGTCGCCCTCGATGACGCGCAGCCCGGTCTGGCGCAGGTCGGTGACGAATCGCCACCAGCGCTCGATGGTCAGCAGCGGATCGCCACCGCCCTTCAGGTACAGGTTGCCCTTGAGCACGCCCTTGGCAACCGGCCCGTCCGCGTAGGCGCGGGTCTTCCAGGTGTAGGCCGGCCCCAGGATCTCGAGCGCGGCGAAGGTCGGCAGGATCTTCATCGCGGACGCGGGGTTGCGGGGAATCGCCGGGTTCATCTCGACCAGGCTTTCGCCGGTCACGGCGTCGCGCACGACCACGGTGACCGCCTCATCGGGCACCAGCTGTTGTTTCAAGACGGCCTGCGGGCGCTCCGGCAGCCCGTTGGCGCCCGCCGGCAGGGCCAGCGCGAGCGACCACAACATGAAAATCAGGATTGGGGCGCGGTGCATGGCGTGCGACTATAGCCTGACGGCAGCGCAGTGCAACTTCGCGCCCCGCCGTTTGTCACAGGCCTGTGCGGCGGATTTTCGCCGCGATAATCGTTCGGTACGGCTCTGGCCGGGTACCGGGCCCAGCGAGAGGATCGATCAGATGGTTTCCTGGCGTAATGCAACCGGCTTCCTGGCGACATTGACCCTGGCGGCCCTGCTGGCAGCTTGTGGGCAGTCGGGCACGACGGCTGGATCCACCGGCGCCGAGCCGTCGCCGACACCCGCTCAGCGCGCGGACGCGCCGCCCCCGCAGCCCGTGGTCATGAATGCGGTCGGCCTGCCGGATTTCAGCGGCCTGGTCGAGAATCTCGGTCCCGCGGTCGTGAACGTGGCGACCGTCGGTCGGATCGTGACGAACACCGACGACATGCCCGGCTTCGCCCCCGGCGACCCGATGTACGATTTCTTCAAGCGCTTCGGCTTCGGCGACCCGCGCGGCCGGTCTCATCCGCCGGTACCGCTGCGCGGCGAGGGTTCGGGCTTCGTCGTCAGCCCCGACGGCTACATCCTGACGAATGCGCACGTCGTCAACGACGCCTCCGAGGTCACCGTGCGCATGACCGACCGCCGCGAATATTCCGCCAAGGTCATCGGCGTGGATGAGCGGACCGACGTCGCCGTGCTGAAGATCGAGGCGACCGACCTGCCCTTCGTGCGCTTCGGCGATCCGGAAGCCCTGAAGGTGGGCGAGTGGGTGGTGGCGATCGGCTCGCCGTTTGGCTTCGAAAACTCGGTCACGGCCGGCATCGTCAGTGCCAAGTCGCGCTCGCTGCCGGGTGATGCCTACACTCCCTTCATCCAGACCGACGTGGCCGTCAATCCCGGCAACTCGGGCGGCCCCCTGTTCAACCTGCAGGGTGAGGTCGTCGGCATCAATTCGCAGATCTACAGCCGCACCGGCGGCTACCAGGGCGTGTCCT
>DATHZW010000453.1:0-3908 GCA_035458405.1 Steroidobacteraceae bacterium
GGAGGTGGCGCGTCGTGACGGCGCCGATCGGACGGTGCGCATCGCGGGCGGAGGCGCGCGCGGCGTGATCGGCACCGGGTCGGGTTCCGTCAGGCTGCGGACAACGCCGGCAGCGGACCGATGGCGTGGCAGGACATTGCCGACGCCTATCGATCCGATAGGTAATGTCGATTGGTAGGTTCTCTTTCAAGTGGGATCATCTATGGAAGATGACCGAGGAAAGGAGAACTGCCATGCACAAGACCCGTATCGACCTGCCGGAACAGAGTCGGCGCAGCCTTGCCGACCTGCTCAATGCGCGCCTGGCCGACGCCATTGACCTGAAGCTGTCGGCCAAGCACGCGCACTGGAACGTGAAGGGCCCGCACTTCATTGCGCTGCACCAGCTCTTCGATGGACTCGCCGCAGCGCTGGACGCCCCCATTGACGACATGGCGGAGCGGATCACGGCGCTGGGCGGCACGGCCGATGGCGCAATCCCCCTCGTCGCGCGCAGGACGTCGCTCGACCCCTACCCCGCGGAGATCGTTTCCGGGGCCGCCCATGTCGAGGCGCTCGCGAACGCCGTGGCGGCCTTCGGCCGGAACGTCCGCAGGTCCATCGGCCAGGCGGGCGAGCTGGGCGACGAGGGGACGGCCGACCTGTTGACGGGACTGTCGCAGGAAGTGGACAAGCAGCTGTGGCTGCTCGAGGCCCACCAGCAGGCGGAGAGCTGAGGGCGCAACGCGACGGCGGGGATGGATCGTCCCGGAGGGGCTGCGCAGAACCCGCCGCATCGTGCATCATTGCGACGCCGCCTCCGGTGGCAAGGCAGCAGGGGAAAACCAATGCGAGGATTTCCAGCGGCAGCCTCTGCGCTGCTTGCTTGCGGCGCGATGGCAGGGACCCAGCCGCCCGACCTGCCCGCCCCCTACGCGACACCGCCGGCGGCGAAGGCCCCCAAGGTCGTCGGCTGGCCGGCGAACAAGACGCCCACCGCGCCGCCGGGATTCGTGGTCACCGCCTATGCGCAGGACCTGGCCAATCCGCGGTGGCTGCTGGTCCTGCCGAACGGCGACGTGCTGGTGGCGGAGCCACGCCGGTCCAGGTCGGCCGACGTTGAAAATCGCGTCACGCTGCTGCGCGACGCGGACGGCGATGGCGCGGCGGAGCAGCGATTCACCCTGATCGAGGGTCTCGACCGTCCCTTCGGCATGCTGCTCAGGCGCGACCGGCTGTACGTCGCCAGCACCGACGCGGTGTGGTCGTATTCCTTCCTCGTCGGCCAGACGCGGGTCAACGCAGCGCCGCGCAAGCTGTTCGACCTGCCGGCGGGCGTCCGCAACAACCACTGGACGCGCAATCTCGCCACCGATCCGGACGAGAAGCGGCTGTACGTCGCCGTCGGGTCCGCGACCAACGTCGACGAAGAACGGATAGACGAGAAACAGCCGCACCGGGCGGCAATCCTGTCCGCGCGCTGGGACGGCAGCGACCTCGGGGTGTTTGCCTCGGGGCTGCGAAACCCCGTGGGCATGGCCTTCGAACCGGCCAGCGGCAAGCTCTGGACGGTCGTCAACGAGCGCGACATGCTCGGCGATGACCTCGTGCCGGACTACCTCACGGAAGTCCGGAAGGGGGCCTTCTATGGCTGGCCCTACTCATACTTCGGCAACCACGAGGATCCGCGCAAGCAGGGGGAACGACCGGATCTCGTTGCCAGCGCCGTCGTGCCGGATCTTGCGCTGGGCGCGCACACGGCCCCGCTCGGCCTGGCCTTCTACCAGGCACGGGCCTTTCCCGGACGATTCCAGGGCGGTGCGTTCATCGGCCAGCACGGGTCGTGGAACCGGTCGCAGTTCGCGGGCTACCGGGTCGTCTTCGTGCCTTTCGAAGACGGTCGACCATCCGGTCCGATGCAGGACTTCCTGACCGGCTTCATCAAGGACGAGGCGGCCAGCGAGGTCTATGGCCGGCCCGTCGGCGTGGCCGTGGCCCGGGATGGCTCGCTGCTCGTGGCGGACGATGCCGGGAAGACGATCTGGCGCGTTGCGCCGCGCTGACGGAGGAGTGCCATGAAGGAATTCTTAGACATCCCGGTGACCGGTCTCGACGGTGAAGCCGGCCTGCTCCAGGCGCTGCGCGGCCAGGTCGTGCTGGTCGTCAACGTCGCAAGCCGCTGCGGCCTGACGCCGCAGTACGCGGGCCTCGAGGCCCTGCACCGGGAACTCGCCGGGGAAGGTTTCAGCGTGGTCGGCTGCCCCTGCAACCAGTTCGGCGCGCAGGAACCCGGCTCCGAGGAACAGATCCGGTCGTTCTGCTCGAGCACCTACGGCGTCAGCTTTCCGATGAGTTCGAAGCTCGACGTCAACGGCCCCGGGCGACACCCGCTGTATGCCTGGCTGACCGACGCGGCGAACGGCTGCCCGGGGGACATCGAGTGGAATTTCGAGAAGTTCCTCATCGGCCGCGACGGCAGGCTGCGCGGGCGCTACCCTCCGGCCACGAAGCCCGAGCACAACGGCTTGCGCCAGGACATTGCTGACGCGCTTTGAGGCCGCGGCGGCGGGTGGCATTTTCGGCTGTCGGCCCTTAGTATTGCCGACCGCTCGGCCCCGAGAACCGGGGCCGGAAACGTCCGGGGTATACGCGTCATGGCATTGAGATCCGCCTCGTTTGGCCTGGCAGCCGCAGCACTGTCGCTCGGCTTGTTCGCATCCCTGCAGGCGCAGGCGGAAGGCGACCCGGCACGCGGCCGCCAGCTGGCCTACACCTGCCATGGCTGCCACGGCATCGACAACTACAAGAATGCCTATCCCAACTACTCGGTGCCGAAGCTCGGCGGTCAGCACGCCAGTTACATCGTGGCTGCGCTGGGGGAGTACGAGGCCAAGGCGCGCTGGCACCCGACCATGCAGGGCCTGGCCAGCACGCTGTCGGCGCAGGACAAGGCGGACATCGCCGCCTTCTTCGAGGATGAGGTGGTCGTCTCCAGCGGCGCGACCGTCGGCACGGCGCCGGCCGCCGCGCAGACCTGTGCGGCCTGCCACGGCGCGGACGGCGTGGGCATCCTGCCCGAATATCCGGTTCTCGCCGGCCAGCATGCCGACTACATCGAGCGCGCCCTGGGTGACTACCGTTCGGGCAAGCGCCAGAACGCGATCATGAACGGCTTCGCGGCGCAGCTGACGGATGCCGACGTCAAGGCCTTGGCCGGCTACTTCTCCGCGCAGCGGGGATTGCGCACGCCGAGCAAGCGCTGAGCGCAAGCTCGGCGGGACGACCGGGAAGCCGGGCTCCATGCCCGGCTTTCTCGTCCATATCCCCTGCGCCCATTGCGGGGTAGCGGCAGGGCCGCTAACTTGCGGCGCGAGGAGCGAGGCGCGGCATGGACATCGAAAGCAAGCTGACCGACTTCCCGGACGGCATTACGGCCATCGACACCGACTATGTCAGGCCGCAGCTTGACGCCAGCCACCTTCTGCTGGACCACGGGCGTGCGGCGTTCGTGGACACGGGCACCACGCTGTCGGTGCCGAATCTGCTCGCAGCGCTCGAGGCCCGCGGCATCGGGCGCGACCAGGTCGACTGGGTCCTGACGACGCACGTCCACCTCGACCACGCCGGTGGCGCGGGTGAGCTGATGCGCCACCTGCCGAACGCCCGTTGCGCCACGCACCCACGGGGCGCCCGGCACCTGGTCGACCCGGCAAAGCTCATCGCCGGCTCGATAGCCGTCTACGGTGAGGACCGCTACCGGGAGCTCTACGGGGACATCGTGCCGGTCGCCGAGGACCGCATGTTCGTGCCGGGCGACGGCGAGCGCATCAGCGTCGGCCGACGGAACCTGGAACTCATCCACACGCCCGGCCACGCGCTGCACCACTACTGTGTCGTCGACCTCGACACGCGCCGGATCTTTCCCGGGG
>DATHZW010000454.1:0-2003 GCA_035458405.1 Steroidobacteraceae bacterium
TGGACGCTGGCGTAGTTCGGGGTTGTCCCGGTGACACTCACGTTCAGGTTGCGGTTGCCGGCCTTGACCTGCTCGCGAATCGACATTTCCGGGACCACTGCGGACAGGCGCGTCGCATCCCGACCCAGCAGTTCGGCATCCTCAATCTCGAGCGTATTCTGCTGCCGCGACACGCCACGCATGAACCACATGCCTGAATTGACGGTCAGCAGGTTCGCGCCGAGCGCCTGCAGCTGCTGGTCGATGGCCCGCTGCGCGCCCGAGCCCAGCGCAACCATGGTGATGACGGCCGCCACGCCGATGATGACGCCGAGCATCGTCAGCGCCGAGCGGAACAAGTTGGCGCGGATCGACTCCACCGCCACGCGCATGATCTCGAGATAGGGCACGACCGGCTCCGCTAGCGCTGGCCGATGCCCGGCACGCCGCCGATGCGCCGCGTGATGAAGGACTGCAGCTGCTGCTGGGTCTCGACCAGGTGGGCGCTCGGCAGCATCAGCACCGTGTCGCCCTCCTGCAGCCCTTCGACGACTTCCGCACGATCCAGGTCGGTGATGCCGGTGCGGACGCGCACGGGAATCGGCTGCCCGTCGCGCTCGACGATGACCCAGAAGCTGGACCCGAACTGGTAGCTGCCCGGCGGCCTGCCGGCGCCCCCGCCACCGTTGCCGCCGCCCTGGAAGACCTTGCGCATCATGCTGCGCTCCTCGGCGGAGAGCTCCTCGCCGGCGCGGCGCTTGGCCATCGCCGCCCGGACCTGCTCCGCGGTGACGCCCTCCGGCAGCTCGACCGTGCGATCGCCTAGCGTCATGCTGCGCGCCGGCCGGGTGGCGGCCGCGTCCTCCTGGCCCCCGGCCCCCGGTGCGCGAAGCTGCTCGCTCAGCTCGTCCTCGGTCATGCCGATGATCTGGGCGGTCGAGGCGAGATCGCGATCGGTGCGCAGCGCCGGAACCGGGAGGGTCAGGACATCGTCGCGCCTGGCGACCGAGATGGTCACCTCGGAGTTCATGCCGGGCTTGAGCAGCCGGTCGCCGTTGTCTATGGAGACCAGCACGCCGAACATGGTCACGTTCTGCTCGATCACCGCCTGCGGCTCCACCTTGAGGACGGTGCCCGTGAACGGCTGGTTGGGATAGGCCGCGACGTTGACCGTGGCCTGCATGCCGGCGGCGATCTTGCCGATATCCGTTTCATCGACCAGGACCCGCACCTGCACCCCGGACAGGTCGGCCATCTTCAGCAACAGGGTGCCGCCGCCCACGTCCTGCGTCGGCGACGAGATCACCTGACCCGTCTCCACCCTCTTCTCGATGATCGTCCCGGCGATCGGCGCGCGGATCTCGGTGTCGTTCAACGCGATGCGGGCGTTTTCCACGCTGACCTGGCCCGCCACGACCTGCGCCTTCGACGTGGCCAGCTCGAGCGCAGCCTTCTCGTAGTCGGGATGACTGAGCAGGCCCTGCTCGAGCAGCCTGGCCGCGCGCTCCTGCTGCGCCGCGGCGATGGACAGCCGCGCGCGCGCCGCCGTCAGGTCGGCCTCGGACTGCGACAGCCGGTTGCGGGCGGTGCGCGGGTCGATCCTGACCAGCAGCGTCCCCTGCGCGACTTCGTCACCCGTCTCGGCCTTCATGTCGAGGATCTCGCCCGAGGCCTTGGACTTGAGTTCCACCGTCGTCACCGGCTCGATGGTGCCGGCCGCCTCGACCGCGACGACGATGGCCCGGCGTTCGACCTTCACCGTGTCGTACAGCGGCGCGGTCGCTTCCCCGGACTTGGTGCAGCCGGCCGCGGCGAGCATGAGCAGCAGGACGCCGGACAATTGGAGCTTCACGAAACACCTCGTTGCACGACGGCCGGCGGTCCCGCCACCGGCCCACTGAGTCCGGACGCGGGCGTGGAATCCGCAGTCGCCCCGGACACGCGCCTGTTCAGGGCGCCACCCCGGCCTCGAAGCGCGCCAGCCGCCGATCCTTGCCATCGTACAGCTCGAGCCGTCGACCCAG
>DATHZW010000455.1:0-5203 GCA_035458405.1 Steroidobacteraceae bacterium
CATCGACCAGGTCGTGGTCAGCCGGGAGGATCTCGACGAGCGCATTTCAAGGCAGGCTGCGGAGACGGCCCTGATCCGCAAGGACCTGGAGCCGCTGGCCAAGGCCTATCGCGCGCGGCAGGAGGCCGTGGACGCGGTCAAGGCGGCGGTCTTCTTTCCGGTCCGGACCCTGGACGTCGAGCCGGAGGCCAGGCGCATCCGCGTGGAGCCCACCGCCGACGCCGGGGTCGGCCTGCGCGCCCTGCGCCAGCTCGAGGCGTCGCTGCGCACCCGGTTTCCCGGGTGGGACATCACGGTGATCCCGGTGGTCGGTCCGCTGCCGTCGCTGTATTTCGAGTCCGGGCGGGAAAACTTCCTGATCGGCCAGCACGAGGCGGTCGCTGACATCGTCTGGGCGCTGAAGGCCTGGCAGGTCGGCGCGGTCACGGTCACGGGCTTCGCAAGTTCCACCGGTTCGACCGCCACCAACCGTTCGCTGGCCCAGCGGCGGGCCGAATGGGTGGCGGAATCCCTGCGCGCGGCCGGTTTCGACGCCCTGGTCGCCGCCGACGTACGCGTGCCCGGCCAGCGCGACCTCGAGCGGCGGTTCGGGGTGACGTACTTCCAGCGCGTCGACATCCGCCTCGGCAAGGGTCCGCAGCCGCCGTCGATCCCCGGCGCCGCCGGCTGAACTGCGCGATGCGGGCCGCGGATAGCCGCAGGCGCGGCAGCGGGAAACGCTTGATATAGTCGGCAGCCCCGCCGGACACCCCCATGCGCACTGCACTGACCGCGACCTGGACCCTGTTGACCGGCATGGCGTTGCTGATGCTCGGCGCCGGCCTGCAGGGGACGCTGGTCGGTTTGCGCGCGAGCCTCGAGGGCTTCCCCACGCTGCTCGCCGGCGTGGTGCTCGCCGCCTATTACTTCGGCTACATGGGCGGTTCGCTGATGACGCCCGCGCTGGTCAGCTCGGTCGGCCACATCCGTGTCTTTGCGGCGCTCACGTCGCTGGCCTCGGTGCTGATCCTGTTGCAGGGGGTGTTCGTCGCGCCGCTGCCCTGGACGCTGCTGCGCATTGCCTCGGGGTTCTGCTTCGCCGGCATCTACGTGGTCGCCGAGAGCTGGCTGAACGATCGCGTGGACAACCAACACCGGGGCCTGCTCCTGTCCCTGTACATGCTCGTCTGCTACGCGGGTCTCGGCCTCGGGCAGTTGCTGCTCAACCTGGCTGATCCGCGCAGCACGGTGCTCTTCATCCTGGTGTCGGTGCTGATCTCGGTGGCGATGGTGCCGATGGCGCTGACGGCAAGCGCGGCGCCGGAGTTCAGCGTGCCGGTGCGGGTGCGCCTGAGCGAGTTGTTCCGCCGCTCGCCGCTCGGCGTCGTCGGCGTGGCGCTGTCCGGGGCCGGCTCCGGCTGCCTGTTCTCCCTGGGCGCGCTCTACACGGGCGGCAAGGGATTCTCGACGCTCGAGGTGTCGCTGTTCATGGCCGCGGCCATCCTCGCGGCCTGCGTCACCCAGCTGCCGGTCGGGCGCATTTCAGACCGGATGGACAGGCGCCAGGTGATTGCCGCGGCCTGCCTGCTGGCGGCGCTCGGCGCGATCGGCGCATGGTGGCTCGCGGACGTCTCGCGCACCGGCTTCTTCCTCATGGTGGCCGTCTACGGCGGCATGAGCCTGACGCTCTACTCGCTGAGCCTGGCCCACGTCAACGACCAGGTGCCGGCGCAGGAGCGGGTCGGCGCCAGCAGCACCCTGATCCTCGTCAACGGCGCGGGCGCCTTCGTCGCCCCCATCGTCGTTGCCGCGATCATGGAAGTCGCCGGCGGCGACACGTTCCTGCCGCTGCTGGCCGCCATGCACCTGTTGCTGGCCGGCTACGCGCTGTACCGCATGACCCGGCGGGCCCCCATGCCGGAAGAGCAGAAGACCCCTTTCGTCGGCACACCGCCGGGCACGAGCTCCAGCGGCGAACTGCTCGGTCACGGATCCGAGGGCGCGGACGCGGCGAGGTAAGCGTCCATGCGGGTCGGGCGACCGCTCCGGGCTGCCGGGCACGAAAAAGGGTCCCGTCGGGACCCTCTCTCTCCAACCGATCCCCGCTGGCCGGGGAGTCGCGGTTCACTCGGCAGGTGGCGCTTCGCCCTGGCCCGTCAGGAAGCCGATCTTCTTCAGGCCCCCGCGCTGCATGGCAAACAGCACGTCGGCGACGTACTCGTAGCGCACGCGCGGATTGGCGCGCAGGTGCACCTCCGGCTGCGGATCCTTGGCGGCGTCCACGGCCACGTAGCTCAGCATCGTGTCGCGGTCGATGACACTGTTGTTCCAGATGATCGAGCCGTCGAAGTCGATCGCGACGTCGATGAACTCGGGCTGTTCGCTCGGCGCGTTCGGCACGTTGCGCGGCAGGTCGATCTTGACGGCGTGGGTCATGACCGGGATCGTGATGATGAAGATGATCAACAACACCAGCATGATGTCGACCAGCGGGATCACGTTCGGCTCGACCATCGGGTCGGTTCTGTCGCCGCCTACTGAAACTGCCATTTACAGGTCCCCGTGTTTGCGTGCACTCACCCCATCCCGGCTACGGCGACCCAGGCACCAACGACGGCCCTGGGAAAGGGGTGCGGACGGGCATGATAGTGCCCGCGGATCGAGGAATAAACCCCCTGCGGGCGGGACCGGCCCGGCCTGCGTGTTTCCCCGCGGATTTCTCCGGCCAGCCGGCCTGCTGGAGGCGGCCGGCGGCAAGACCGCCGGCCGGCGCCCGGCGCCCTGCAGCCCGTGGACGGGTGCTGGCCAGTGCGGCCCTATCTCCTTGATTTGCACGGGATCCGGACCGGTGGAACGATTCAGCGGCCGAGGCACCATTCGGGACTACCACGACGCCGGAACCCGTCACGGTGCTATCCTCTGGGCAATCAATTAGATACGACATCGGAGTGCCCCCGTCATGGCTCATAGCACCGCGGACATCCGGAACATCGCTCTCGTCGGCCACGCCGGCAGCGGCAAGACCCTGCTGGCGGAGGCCTTGCTGGCAGGCGCCGGCGCAATACCCGCCAAGGGGAGCCTCGACCGCGGCTCCACCGTCTGCGATTTCGATGCACAGGAAAAGCGACTGCTGCACTCGCTCGATTCGGCCGTCTGCCACTTCGAGACTGCGGGCACGCAGGTCAACCTGCTCGACACGCCGGGTATCCCGGACTTCATCGGCCGCTCGCTGAGCGTGCTGGAGGCCGTCGAGACCGCGGCGGTGGTCGTCAGCGCCGTGGCCGGTGTCGAGCCGATGACCCAGCGCATGATGGATTTCGCCCGCAACAGGAAGCTGTGCCGCCTCGTCATCATCAACAAGATCGACCTGCCGGATGCGCGCCCGGAGGAAGTGCTCGAGGAACTGCGCGAGCGCTTCGGCAAGGAGTGCCTGCCGGTGAACCTGCCCGCGGAGGGCGGCAAGGTGGTGGAAGACGTCTTTTTCCAGCCTTCCGGACGGACCACCGATTTTTCGACGATCGCCGATGCCCACACCGAGATCATCGACCAGGTGGTCGAGGTCGACGAGGACCTGATGGCGCTCTACCTGGAGCAGGGGGAGGACCTCAAGCCGGAGCAGCTGCACGACCCCTTCGAGCAGGCGCTGCGCGAGGGGCACCTGATTCCCGTGTGCTTCGTCTCGGCCGAAACCGGGGCCGGCGTCAAGGAGTTGCTGGAGGTGTTCGCGCAGCTGATGCCGAACCCCGCCGAAGGCAACCCGCCGCCGTTCTTGAAGGGCGAGGCGTCAAAGGCGGTCCGCGTCGAAGTCAAGCCCGAAGCGGGACGTCACGCCGTCGCCCATGTGTTCAAGGTCGCGATCGATCCGTTCGTCGGCAAGCTCGGCATTTTCCGGGTGCACCAGGGGACGGTCCGTTCGGGCGGCCAGCTGTTTGTCGGTGACGCCCGGAAGCCCATCCGGATCGCCCATCTCTACCGGCTGCAGGGCAAGGACACGGTGGAAATCCCCGAGGCCGTGCCCGGCGACATCGCGGCCGTGTCAAAGATAGAGGAGCTGCACTTCGACGCCGTGCTGCACGACTCGCACGACGAGGACAACTTCCACCTGAAGCCGATAGCGTTCCCGCCGCCGATGCTCGGACTGGCAATCGAGCCGGAGCGCCGCGGCGAGGAACAGCGCCTGGCCGACTCGCTGCACAAGCTCGTCGCCGAGGATCCCTGCGTACGGGTCGAGCACCATGCCGCCCTGAACGAGACCGTTCTCTATGGCATGGGCGAGTTGCACCTGCGCGTCATGCTCGAGCGCATGACCGAGCGCTACAACGTGCACGTCAAGACGCGCCCGCCCAGCATTCCCTATCGCGAGACCATCACCCTCCCTGCCGAGGGGCATCATCGCCACAAGAAGCAGACCGGCGGCGCCGGCCAGTTCGGCGAGGTCTACCTGAGGATCGAGCCGCTCGAGCGCGGCGCGGGCTTCGAGTTCGTCGACAAGGTCGTGGGCGGCGCCATCCCGCACCAGTTCATCCCGGCGGTGGAGAAGGGCGTGCGGCAGGTGCTCACGGACGGTGCCGTGGCCGGCTTCCCGCTGCAGGACCTGCGCGTGACGGTCTATGACGGCAAGTATCACTCCGTCGACTCGAAGGAGGTCGCCTTCGTCAGCGCCGGCAAGAAGGCCTTCATGCAGGCCGTCCAGAGCGCGGGGCCGACGGTGCTCGAGCCCATCGTCAAGGTCGAGATCACGGCGCCCGCACAGTCGATGGGCGACATCACCGGCGACCTGGCGACCAAACGCGGCCGCATCAACGGCAACGACAGCCTGCCTGGCGGACGGGTGACGGTCTCGGCGTTCGTGCCGCTGGCCGAACTGACCGACTACCAGACGCGGCTGAAGGCGCTGACCGGCGGCGAGGGCAGCTATACGCTGGACCTGAGCCACTACGACCCGGTGCCGCCGCGGACGCTGCAGGACCTGACGGAAGCCTGGAAGCCGCAGGTGTCGGAAGACTAGGAGAGCGGATGGCGGATAGCGGATGGCGGATAGTGAGGAAGACTAGTGAGTCGTGACTTGTGACTTGTGAGTTGTGAGTTGTGAGTTGTGAGTTGTAAGAAAGGAAGCCCCTCTTTCGACTCACTACTCACTACTCACCACTCACCGCCTTCACACCAGCACCCGCTCTATCCCGCCCGCGTTCGCCCGCCGGACGTAGTCGGCCATCCAGTCCTC
>DATHZW010000456.1:0-2903 GCA_035458405.1 Steroidobacteraceae bacterium
CCCACTTTCTTTCTATCCGCTATCCGCCATCCGCTATCCGCTAGAATCATCGGCACCCCCTTCCACACGGGTGCCGCCATGTCCCGCGAAGCCATCTCCACCGACAGCGCCCCCAGGGCCATAGGCCCTTACTCACAGGCCGTCCGCGCCGGGAACACGGTCTACCTGTCGGGCCAGATACCGCTCGACCCCGCGACGGGAGAGCTGGTCGGCGGCGGGTTCGAGTCCGAAACGCGCCGCGTCTTCGACAACCTGCGGGCAGTCGCCGCGGCGGCCGGCGCGACCCTCGACCACGCGGTGCGCGTGACGATCTACCTGACGGACATCGGCAGGTTCCCGATCGTCAACGGCATCATGGCGGAGTACTTCAACGAGCCCTACCCGGCGCGCGTCACGATCGGCGTGGCCTCGCTTCCGAAAGGCGCGGCGGTCGAGGTGGACTGCGTCCTTGTCATCTAAACGCAGCGGAAGCGGCAAACATCACGCCGGGCCGCGCCCCGCGCCGGCCCCGCCGGGCGCCGGAGTGGGCCCGGGTCCCTCCTCGGAGTCCCGTCCCGTAACGGCACTCAAGGGGGTGGGCTACTCGCTCGCGCAGCGGCTCGCGAAGCTCGGCGTCGAGACGGTCCAGGACCTGCTGTTCCTGCTGCCGCTGCGCTACGAGGATCGCACGCGCGTGGTGCCGATCGGCTCCCTCAGGCCCGGTGACCGCGCGGTCGTCGAGGGCGAGATCCAGCTTGCGGAGGTGGTGTTTCGCAGGAAACGCACCCTGCTCGTGCGCCTCGCCGACGGCACCGGCTTCCTCACGCTTCGCTTCTTCCATTTCTCGGGCGCGCAGCAGGAGCAGCTGCAGCGGGGTGCGCGCCTGAAGTGCTTCGGCGAGGTGCGCCGGGGTCCCGTCGGCCTGGAGATCGTCCACCCGGAGTACCGGCGCGCCGACGCACGCGACGCCCAGGCCGTCGAGGACGTGCTGACGCCCGTGTATCCGGCGACCGAGGGCGTGCAGCAGGGACGCCTGCGGGTGCTGACCGCGCTGGCCCTCAGGGAGGTGGCCGACTCGAGCGTGCGCGACTGGCTTCCGCCGGAGCTGCTGCAGGACCTCCGCCTGCCTTCGCTCAACGCCGCGCTGGAATACGTGCACCGCCCGCCTCCCGACGCGCCGCTCGACCTGCTCGCTACCGGCAAGCACCCGGCGCAGCGGCGGCTGGCCTTCGAGGAACTGCTCGCCCACCAGCTGTCGCTGCGGCTGCTGCGCCGCGAAGTGCGGCGCGACCCGGCCTGGCCCCTGCCGGGACCCGGCGCGCTCGAGGACAGGCTGCTGCGCTCGCTGCCGTTCTCGCTGACCGGCGCGCAGCGGCGCGTGCTGGAGGAAGTGCGCACGGATCTCGGACGGGCCAACCCGATGCTGCGGCTCGTGCAGGGCGACGTGGGCAGCGGCAAGACCGTGATCGCCGCGCTGGCCGCCCTGCGCGCGGTCGAGGCCGGCTGCCAGGCGGCGCTGATGGCCCCGACCGAGCTGCTCGCCGAGCAGCACTGGCAGAATTTCGATCGCTGGCTGAAGCCGCTGGGCCTCGACGTCGGGCTGCTGTCCGGCAGGCTCACGGGCAAGGCGCGCCAGGGCGCGCTCGGCGCGATCGCGGCCGGACGCGTGCCGGTGATCGTCGGGACGCACGCCCTGTTCCAGGAGGGCGTGCGCTTCGGCCGCCTGGCCCTGGCGGTCATCGACGAACAGCACCGCTTCGGGGTGCACCAGCGCCTGTCCCTGCGCGAGAAGGGCATGAGCGAGGGGCGCTTCCCGCACCAGCTGATCATGACGGCGACGCCGATCCCGCGAACGCTGGCGATGACGGCCTACGCCGACCTCGACGTTTCCGTCATCGACGAGCTGCCGCCCGGCCGGACGCCGGTCACCACGGTCGTCCTGCCGGAATCGAGGCGCGACGAGGTCGTCGCGCGAATCCACGCCGCCGTCGGCGAGGGGCGGCAGGCGTACTGGGTCTGTCCCCTGATCGAGGAATCCGACCTGCTGGAGGCGCAGGCCGCCGAGGACACGGCCGCCGTGCTGGCCGGCGCGCTTCCCGGAATCAACGTGGCGCTGGTGCACGGCCGCATGCCCGGCCCCGAAAAGGAGCGGACCATGGCCCGCTTCAAGGCCGGCGAAATCGGCCTGCTCGTCGCCACGACCGTCATCGAGGTCGGCGTGGACGTGCCCAACGCCAGCCTGATGGTGATCGAGAACGCCGAGCGCATGGGGCTGGCCCAGCTGCACCAGTTGCGCGGCCGGGTCGGGCGCGGCGAGCACGCGAGCAGCTGCGTGCTGATGTACCACGCGCCGCTGTCGGAGACGGCGCGCGAGCGGCTCAAGGTCCTGCGGGAGACCACGGACGGCTTCGAGGTGGCGCGCCGGGACCTGGAATTGCGGGGCCCGGGCGAACTGCTGGGGACCCGGCAGACCGGGCTCATGCAGATGAAGGTTGCCGACCTGATGCGCGACGCCGACCTGCTTCCCCGGGTCCAGCAGGCGGCGGAGGTGATGCTGGAGCGACATGCGGCTAACATTGCACCGCTCAAGCGGCGCTGGATCGGCGCCGGCACCCGTTACGGCAAAGTATGACCGCGCTTCCCATCCCTGCCGCCCTTGACGTCGCCAGCACGCCGCGCTGGACGCGAGAGATCGTGGATCTCGGCGCGGGACCGGTCGCGCGCTCCTGGCTGACCGAGTCGGGGCTGCTCACCGAGCGGGTCCGCGAGCAGTGCCCCGGCGAATTCGGCCTGCGGATCGTAAGCGAGCGGCTCGGCCTGCTTTCGCCCGCCGACGCTCGCGCGCTGGCCGTGACCGACCTGTCCGCGTTCATACGGGAGATCGAGCTGACCTGCGACACGACCGCCGCCATCTTCGCGCAGAC
>DATHZW010000457.1:0-2107 GCA_035458405.1 Steroidobacteraceae bacterium
AATCCGGTGCTCGGCATGCTGACGGACTTTCGCGACCGGCTGGCGCTCGAGGGGATTCGCATCGTCGCCGAGGGGCCGGCGCGATGAGCATGGAATCACCAGGCGCCGGCTTCGAGCTGACGCTCGACGGGCGAACCGTCACCGCGCACGCGGGCGAGACGCTGTGGCAGGTCGCGAAGCGCTCCGGCGAGCGCATCCCCCACCTGTGCCTGAAGGATGCCCCGGGCTATCGCGCCGACGGCAACTGCCGTGCCTGCATGGTCGAGGTCGAGGGCGAGCGGACGCTGGCCGCCAGCTGCGTGCGCCAGGCGGCGCCGGGCATGGTCGTGAAAAGCGCCAGCTCGACCCGCGCGCGCGTCGCGCGCGAAGGCGTGATGGAACTGCTGCTGGCCGACCAGCCGGATCGGGCCCGCGCGCCGGATCGCTCCAGCCATTTCTGGGCGACGATCGAGCAGCTCGGCCTCGACGCGCCGGTGACGGGCCGGGCCCTGCCGGCGCGGGCGCCGCGCCCGCCGCAGCGGGACGACTCGCACACCGCCATGCACGTCGACCTGGACGCCTGCATCCAGTGCACGCTGTGTGTGCGCGCCTGCCGCGAAGTGCAGGTCAATGACGTCATCGGGCTGGCCCACCGTGGCGCCGCATCGAGGATCGTGTTCGATTTCGACGACCCCATGGGCGAGAGCAGCTGCGTCGCCTGCGGCGAGTGCGTGCAGGCCTGCCCGACCGGCGCGCTGATGCCGGCGAGCCTGGTCGATGCGGCGGGCCGCGGCGATTCGGCCATCGCCGAACGCAGGGTCGATTCCGTGTGCCCCTACTGTGGCGTCGGCTGCCAGCTGACCTACCACGTCAAGGCCGGGCGCATCGTCAACGTCGAGGGGCGCAACGGTCCGTCCAACGAAGGTCGCCTGTGCGTCAAGGGACGCTTCGGCTTCGACTACCTGGAGCATCCGGCGCGACTCCACAGGCCGCTGATCCGCCTGGACGGCGTGCCCAAGGCGATCGACCCGGGGTTCGACGCGGCGCGGCCACTGACGCATTTCCGCGAGGCCAGCTGGGAGGAAGCGCTGGACCTTGCCGCCGGCGGCCTGAAGTCGCTGCGCGACGAGCGGGGCCCCGCGGCGCTGGCGGGCTTCGGCAGCGCGAAATGCTCGAACGAGGAGGCCTGGCTGTTCCAGAAGCTGGTGCGCACCGGCTTCGGCTCGAACAACGTGGATCACTGCACGCGCCTGTGCCACGCCAGCTCGGTGGCCGCGCTCATGGAGTGCATCGGTTCCGGCTCGGTGACCGCGTCGTTCATGCAGGTCGCGCATGCGGACGTCGCGATCCTGACCGGCTGCAACCCGGCCATCAACCACCCGGTCGCCGCGACCTACTTCAAGCAGGCCGCCAAGCGCGGCACGAAGCTGATCGTGCTCGACCCGCGGGGCCAGGTGCTGGGCGACTACGCGCACCGCATGCTGCGCTTCACGCCGGGCTCGGACGTGGCGCTGCTGAACGCGATGCTCAACGTCATCGTCAGCGAACGGCTCTTCGACCGGGATTACGTCGCCGCCCACACCGAAGGCTTCGAGCTGCTGAGCGCGCACGTGCTGCCGCTCACGCCCGAGGCGATGTCGCCCCTGTGCGGCGTCGCGCCGGACGAGATCCGCGACATCGCCCGCACCTACGCCACGGCCGGACGCGCCATGATCTTCTGGGGCATGGGCATCTCCCAGCACGTGCACGGCACCGACAATGCGCGCTGCCTGATTTCGCTGGCCCTGGCGACCGGCCAGGTCGGCCGCCCCGGCACCGGCCTGCATCCGCTGCGCGGCCAGAACAACGTGCAGGGCGCCTCGGACGCCGGCCTCATCCCGATGGTCTATCCCGACTACCAGCGGGTCGGCGATCCGGCGGTGCGCGCCCGCTTCGAAAAACTATGGGGCATCGCGGACCTCGACCCCGACCCCGGCCTGACCGTGGTCGAGATCATGGACGCGGTGCACGCGGGCCAGATCCGCGGCATGTACATCATGGGCGAGAACCCCTTCCTGTCCGACCCCAACGTCAACAAGGTGCGCCAGGCGCTCTCGAACCTGGAGTTCCTGGTGGTGCAGGACATCTT
>DATHZW010000458.1:0-3117 GCA_035458405.1 Steroidobacteraceae bacterium
AGCTCGATCACCTCGCGCCAGCTGTGCGGCCAGTCGACCGTCACGCCATCCGCCGCCAGGTGCAGGATGCCCGTTTCGCCCCGCCCCTCGAAGCTGCCGTCGATACCCGCCACGCCGGGAACGCGACCCACGGGCGAGAAACCCGCGTCCTCGATGACGGCTCGTCCGGTGACATCCGGCATCTGCCCCGGACCTTTGGGAATGATCTTCAGGTCGACCCCGCTGAGCGTGCCCTGCGGCGCGATCGCCGCGATGCGGTCACGGGCGGCGGTCGACGGCGCGAAGGCCAGCAATGGCAACAGGTTCTCGACCTTCAGGTAGCCGGTGCGGACCGAGACCTCGCTGACCCGCTGCTGCTCGAGCGTCACCGTCGCCTCGAGGTCGGCGGGCGACCAGCGCGACCCGGGAAGCGAGAACTCGAGCTTGCTGCCCGAAACATGCCAGGCATCATCGGCCCGCTGCACGAGCAGTTCGCCGGCCAGCCGGCTGTAGACAACCGGGACCGCGCGACCGGAACGCGGCAGTTCGAAGTCGCTCAACTGCAGGGCGACGCGGCCCCGGTCGAAGCGCTTGCCCGAGCCGCGCGCCGCGATGCGGAAGGACCCCCTGCCAGCCATCGGCACCGTGAAGTTCTCGGGCAAAACGTCCGCCCAGCCCGCGAAATCGACGTCGCGCGCCTCCACCTTCCCGCGCCAGTCGAGCGAACCGGGGTTCGCCAGGTCGCCGGACACCCCGGCCTCGAAGTCGACCGACTGGCCGAGGTGCTTCGGCAGGCTGACGCTTCCCTTCAGCGCGATCGACCCGCCCTGCCGGCGCATCTCGATGTTGGCGCGGGTCAGCTCCCAGGTCGTGTGGCCGGCTCGAAGGTCGAGAAAGACCAGCGTCGCGTCGCGAACCTCCAGCACGCCTCGAGGCACCCGCTCGAGCCCGCCTGTGGGCCGTCGCGGGGCCGTCGTCGCCGCAAACCCGGCCTGTCCGACGAGTTCCACGTGCCGGTCAGGGAAGATGACCAGGTGCAGCCGCGGCGATTCCAGGATCACGCGCCCGATCTCCAGGCGCCGGAACCAGGCGGAGCGCAGCACCGACAGGCTGGCGCGACCTGCGCGTGCGGTGACCAGCACGTCGCCCTGCGGGTCGACGATGCGCGCGCCTTCGAAGTAGATCTCCGGACCGTGGAGACCGATCCGGGCGTCCAGGGAATCGAAGGTCAGGCGCAAGCCGGTCGCCTTCCGGACCATTTCGGCGACACGCCCTTCGTATTCTGGCAGCAGCTCGAGCGCGAGCCGGAAGGCGCCGACACCCAGCGCGGAGACGATCGCGAGCGCAGCCACCGTCCCCGCCAGCCAGCGCCATGCTCTTGTTCCGCGGAAACTCACGTAACCAACGTCTCCCTGGGTGCCTGCCCTGGCGCCGCCTTGCAATTCAGATCAGCACGATGTCGTACTGGTCCTGCGCGTACAGCGCCTCGGTCTGCAGCCTGATCGGCTTGCCGGTCGCCAGCTCGAGTTCACCCAGCGCCGCCGATTCCTCGTCCAGCAGCAACTCGATCACGTCCTGGTGCGCCAGCACGACCAGCTCCTGGAACTCGAACTGCCGCGCCTGCCGCAAGACCTCGCGAAAAATCTCGTAGGCGACGGTTTCCGCCGACTTGAGGAACCCGCGACCCTCGCAGGTTGGACAAGGGCGGCACATGAGATGTTCCAGGCTGTCGCGGGTTCTCTTTCGCGTCATCTCCACCAGGCCGAGCTGCGACACCGCCGAGACGTGTGTCTTGGCATGATCGGCGGCAAGCGCCTTTTCCAGCGCCTGCAGGACCTGGTGCCGGTGCTCCTCGTCCTGCATGTCGATGAAGTCGACGATGATGATGCCGCCCAGGTTGCGCAGGCGCAGCTGCCGCGCGATGGCCACGGACGCCTCCAGGTTGGTCCTGAAGATCGTGTCCTCGAGGTTGCGGTGGCCGACGAATGCGCCCGTATTGACGTCTATCGTCGTCATGGCCTCGGTCTGATCGATCATCAGGTAGCCGCCGGACTTCAGCGGCACCTTGCGCTCCAGCGCCCGGCCGATCTCGTCGTCGATGCCGTAGATGTCGAAGATCGGCCGGGTGGCGCCATTCAGCTCGATGCGACTGGCGCTCTCCGGGATGAAGGTGCGCGCAAATTCGACCATCCGCGCGTGGGCGGCCGGCGAGTCGATCAGCACGCGCTCGACGTGCTGGCCGAGCTGATCGCGCAACACCCTGAGTTCGAGCGGCAGGTCCTCGTGCACCAGCGCTCCCGCGGCGGCGGCGGCGCCCCGCTTGCGGATCACGTCCCACAGCCGCTGCAGGAACATCATGTCGGCGCGCAGGGCCTCGATCGCGCAGTCCTCCGCGGCCGTGCGCACGATCCACCCTCCCCCGCCCTCAGGCGAAACGAAGAGCTGGACGGCATCGCGCAGCCGCTGCCGTTCGGCCTCGTTTTCGATCTTCGATGAAATCCCGATCCCGTGGCCGTTCGGCAAATAGACCAGGAACCGCGACGGGAGCGTCACGTAGGTCGTCAAGCGCGCGCCCTTGGTGCCCAGCGGATCCTTGAGCACCTGCACCAGGATCTCGTCGCCTTCGCTGACGAGCTGCCGGACGCTCTCCGGCCGCGGCGCGTCGATCTCGGCATCAACCAGCCCCGGGGCGATGATGTCCGTCGCGTGCAGGAAAGCGGTACGGTCGAGGCCGATGTCGATGAACGCGGCCTGCATCCCGGGCAGCACGCGCGAGACCTTGCCCTTGTAGATGTTGCTGATGAGGCCGCGACGGTTGGCACGCTCGAGGAAGACCTCCTGGAGCACGCCGTTGTCGACCAGCGCGGCCCGGCTCTCCCGCAGCGTGACGTTCACGAGAAGTTCCATGCTCACGAGGGACAGCGCTCCTGCCATACCGCCACGCCGGCGGTGTCCAGCAACCGGGTGGTCTCGAAGAGCGGCAGGCCCATCACGCCGGAGTAACTGCCCTCGATCCTCTCGACGAATACGGCGCCCAGTCCCTGGATCGCGTAGCCGCCCGCCTTGTCCGCCGGCTCTCCTGTCAGCCAGTAGGCACGGCGTTCGCCGAGGCCGATGGGCCTGAATGTCACCCGGCTC
>DATHZW010000459.1:0-5178 GCA_035458405.1 Steroidobacteraceae bacterium
TTGGCGATGATCACCGCGCGCTCCATCAAGGGCCGGCCGGTGCGCGGGTCCTCCAGGCCGGGAAACTCGTCCAGCACCTCGGCCATCTCATTGCCGCGCTCGCCGCAGCCGACGTAGACGATCACGTCGGCGTCGCACCACTTGGCCAGCGCCTCCTGCAGGATCGTCTTGCCGGTGCCGAAGCCGCCGGGCAGCGCGGCCCTGCCGCCGCGCGCGACCGGGAACAGCGTGTCGATGACGCGCTGGCCGGTGATCATCGGCGCGTTGGGCGCGCGTCGCTCGCGGCAGGGCCGGGGCGTGCGCACCGGCCAGGTGTGCGTCATCGCGAGCGGGTGGCTGTTCCCCGCGATGTCCTCCAGTTCGCACAGGGCTTCCTCGTCGGTGTATTCACCGGCGCCGACGATGCCGAGGACCTTGCCGGCGAGACCCGGCGGTGCCTGGCACGGCTGCTCGCGCGCTCCCGCCAGCCGGCCAAAAGGCTGCCCGGCCGAGAGAACGTCGCCCTTCCCGACCAGGGGCTTGAAGTGAAACCGCCGGACCTGCTGCGGGCCAACGCCGGCGACGAGGCGGAAGTCCTCGAGGCCGGCAAGCGGCCTGAGCAGCCCGTCGAAGATCCCGCCCAGCAATCCCGGGCCGAGCCGCACGGACAGCGGCGCGCCCGTGCCCGTCACCGGGTCGCCCGGGCGAAGGCCGGTCGTGTCCTCGTAGACCTGGGCGACGATCTCGTCGCCGCGCAGCTGGATGACCTCGCCCAGCAGGCCCGCTTCGCCCACGGCCAGCGCTTCGTAGGAGTGGAATACGTCGTCCGTCCTGGCGCGAATGACGGGGCCGGACGCCCAGCGGATGACGGCCTTGCTCACTGTTTACGGTCCCCGGCGCCGAGTTCGGCCAGTAGCGCGGCCTGCACGCGTGTGCCATCGGCGAGGAGGCCCGCGAGGCTGCCGTCGAGCCGGACGCCGGCATGCACCACGGCGAGGCCGGCGCGCAGCGCTTCGATTTCCTCCATGTCCACTTCATCACCGGCCAGCGCGGCCGCGCGGCTGGCGAGCCCGGTGCGCTCGGCGGCGGACAGGCCGGGTGCGACCTCCAGCCGCCATGCGCCGGGGCGCATGGCGGAGGCGGCTCCGTCCAGCACCATCGAGCACCAGTCATGGCGCGCTTCCTCGTTGGCCCAACGTTCGGCCAGCGCGCCGGGGAGCATGGCCAGTCCGTCTGCAAGCCGCTTGCCGAGCTCGGCGAATTGCTCTTCGCGCCGCCGGGTCTCGAGCTTGACCCGGACCTTGCGGCAGTGCTCCTCGACCCTGCGCCGCTTCTCCAGTACCGCGGCCTTGAGCCGCAGGCGCGCGCGGCTTTGCGCCTCGGCAACCAGCTGCGCGGCCTGCGCGGCCGCCGCATCGCGGAGCTTGCGGCAGGCCGCATCCTGGTCCTGGTTCAGGCGAGCCAGCAGCGAATAGACCTGCAGGTCCAACACCTCGCTCACGAGACCTCCACGCCGAGCGCGCGCCGCATCAGCTGCTCCATGTCGGGCGGCGCCACGCGCTCGAGCAGGTCGTCTACCAGGACCGTCAGCGGATGCGCCGACATCAAGGCCTCGTCCAGTTCCGCGGCGCCAACGCCGCGGGCGTGGCTGGCGGCAAGCAAGACGAGCGAGGCTTCCCCGCGGGCGGTCCTCAGCGCCGTTGCGGCCTGTTCCGGCGGCACGACCAGGGCGGTTGCACCCGCGAGGCGAAACCCGGTCGCGGTCAACTCATCGCCGATGAACACCACTACTTCCACGTCATCCCACCCGGTTGAAGATCAGCACCGCGACGATCAGGCCGTAGATCGCGATTCCCTCGGCCAGGCCGACCAGGACCAGCATCCGTCCGAACAGTTCCGGCTTCTCGGCGAGCGCGCCGACGGCGGCGGTTCCCACCTGAGCGACGGCATAACCCGCCGCCAGTGCCGACAGGCCGGCGGCGGCGGCGGCGGAGGCGAACGCCCAGCGAATCAGCCCGGGATCGGTTGAAGCGGCGCCGGCCTCGGCCGCGCTGGCGGCCGGCGCAACCAGGCCAAAGACCGTCGCACCGCCGGCCAGGCAGGCGGCAAGCAGCGCGGCCACAATCACTGCCGCGGTAGAGAGTTTCATGATCGCCTCCTATTCATGCGTGGATTCCCTGCCCTGCGGCGGCGGCAGTGGCTTGAACGGCCGGCCCTCGCCACGCAGGAATCGAATGAAGAACTCGAACAACACCAGCCGCGTGGTCTGGATGCTGACCACGAGGCCCTCGAGCGCGAGGATCAGCAGGTTGCCGAACACGAGCGCTACCCAGAATCCGATCGCGCCGCCTGTGGCCTGACCGACGCCGACGACGGCGGCCGACAAGCCTGCATGCGCGAGTGCAAAGGCGCCGACGCGGGCGAAGGAAACCGTGTTCACCACCAGCTGCAGCCCGGTCTCGATCAGCTCGGCCAGGGCCTGAGCCGCGCCCATCGGGCTTTTGGCGACGATGGCGGAGCCCGCCAGGAACCAGACCAGGCCCGCGAGCGCGACCAGCCCGCCCGCCGGCAGGAACGGCGCGCTGACCGCGCCGAGGTAGAGCGCGGCCATCCCGGCGCGGGCCAGCCACCAGCTGCGGGCCGCCCCGCGCCAAGCATGCTCCAGGCCGTCCATGACGAGGCCCAGCGTGATGACCGCGACGCCGATGCCGACGCTTGCCGCGAGCACCGTCAACGGCGATTCGAGTGGCTGCAGCCACAAGGCGGGCAGGATGTCCTCGCGGGCGAACACGCTGCCAAAGGCGAAGCCGAAGGCGATCGCGGCGAGGCCGCCGGGAATGAGCAGCCTGAGCACCGGGTAACGACGACTGAACGCCAGTCCGGCCGCCAGCAGCACGGCACCCTGGCCGACGTCGCCAAACATGAACCCGAAGAGCAGCGGCGCGATCAGCGCGACCAGCGCGCTTGGATCCGCCTCCGTGGCGCCCGGTGTCCCGAGCAGGCGCACGAACAGCTCGAAGGGCCGGGCCCAGCCCTTGTTGGCCAGCACGATCGGGGCGTCGAAGTTGCGCGGCGGCTCCGGGAAGTGCAGCAGTCCCGGCAGGCCGGTCCTCTCCAGTGCGGTGGTGAGCGCCTCGCCGTCCAGGTCGCTGGTCCAGCCCGTGACCCACGCGAAATTCTCCGTCGCGGGCAGCTGGGGGACATGCGACACCAGCCAGTCCAGGAAGGCGAACTCCGCCAGCACGGCCGGCAATGCGTGCTTCCCCGCCAGTGCGTCGAGTTGCTGGCGTTTCTCCTGCATGGCCTGCGCGGTCTGCTCGACCCGCGCCAGCAGCTTGCGCGCCGCGGCGGCCCGGTCGGCCGGCAGGTCGCGGGGCAGGTCGATCGGCCGCGCCTTGGCGGCCGCCAGGTGCGCATCCAGTCCGGACATCTCCACGGCGGGTCCCAGCGCCAGCAGGTAACGGCCCGTCGCAGCCTGCGTGACGATGTGCAGCACGCCCGGCGGCACGGCGACGGGCGAACCGTCTTCCAGCGCATACAGCCGCGCCTCGAGGGTCGGCCCGCAGCCCGAGAGCAGGGCAAGATCGGGGAACTCGTCGGCGCCCCGCTCGAGCAGCAGGGCGAGTTCGCGCACCCCGGCCTGTTCCCCGTCGAGCGCCTGCAATGCTTCGATGACGGGGTCGGCCTCGACGGCCCAGGCCTCGAGCCGTTCGAGATCCGCCTGCATGCTGTCGACCGACCGCTCGGCGGCGGCGGCGGCATCGACGCGGACCGAGGGCCAGTAAGCACGGTAACGCCGGGCCAGCTGGCGGTAGCCGTCCAGAACCCGGGCGTAATCGGGCAACGCAGCGGTGGCGTCGACGCTGCTGTAGGCCTCGAGCTGCACGGCGGCCGTGTCGGCGAGGCAGCTGAGCACGCGGCCAAGGTTCTCACGGTCGGTGAGCAGTTCGAACCAGCGGGCTGGGGAGGGTCGTAGCTTCATGCGGTCCTCGACATGCCGAACCAGCACGCGCCGACGAGGGCGGCGCGCAGTCGCGCGTGATCGAGTGCCAGCAGCACCAGCAGGGACAAGCCGGCGACCGGTGTGCCCGCGAACCGGCGGAAAACCCGCTTGGCGGTCGCTTCCGCCATGTCGACGGCCGCGTCGAACGGCGCAGCGTCCGGGTCCGCCGACCCCGGCAGGAAGTATCCAAGCGCTGCGTCGAGCTGGTCCAGGCCGCGCAGCAGGCGCCGGCTGCCGGAAGGCCACTGCTCCCGCCACTGCGCATGCCACGCCCCCGCAAGGTCCTGCCCGGCGCCGAAGGCGCCGGCGAGTGCCGCCAGTGGTCCGTCGAGCAGCCGCCCGGCACGCGCTTCGGCCGATTCGTCCGCCAGCTCATCGAGCAGCGCAGCGTCCTGCATCCAGCCCGGCGCCGGCCGATCCCGGGCGAGCCACTCCAGGCCCGCGATCCAGGGCAGCCAGGCCAGCCAGCGCATCGCCGGGCGCCAGGACGGCGGGTACCAGGCGGCGACTTCGGCACAGGCGGCGGACCAGTGATCCCTCAGCCGGGCCTCGATCGCGTGCCCGTCGACCGTCGCGGAGACGGACCCCGTGACCGCGCCGAGCGCGCTCGGCCGCACGAATTCGATCAGGTGCAGCAGTTCGCGACCGGCCTCGAGTTCCCGCCAGAAAGCCTCGGTGGGGCGATTGCTGAACCGGGCCTGCACCCGCGCCTGCGCGTAGGCGATCTGGCTCGAGTCACGCATCGGGTCCACCGGTCATGCGCGCGGCCAGCCGCCCTACGGCGTCCGCCAGCAGCTTTTCCCAGTCCGGGCTCGCTTGGGCATCATGCGCCGCCTCGACCATGCGCCTTGCGCGAACGGTTGCGAGCCGCTCGGTTCGCGCGTGAATCTCTCGGGCGACCCGCTCGGCCCGCTGCAGGACGGCGCGCGCTTCATGCCGGGCCGTCTCCAGCGACTTCTCCGACTCGGCGCGGCAGGCGTCCACCTCTGCGAGCGCCGCTCGCTCGGCGGCAAGGACGCGGTTCATGGCCTCGGCGACCCCACCCGGGCCGTCGGGACCCTGCGCCCGCCTGTCGTCGTCGTGGTTCACGGCTTCCTGCCATCCGGGTGACGAAACCGACCCCGGTACCGGTATGGTCTGCGCAGAAAAAACTCTGGAAAACCGGGGATTTACCTACGAAATCGCCGCTTCCGGAT
>DATHZW010000460.1:0-5052 GCA_035458405.1 Steroidobacteraceae bacterium
AGTCTCTCTATGAGTCGCTCGGCTGGGTCCGTGACGAGGCTTTCCAGGTCTACAGCAAGGCCCTGCGGGACTGAGGCGTCCTGCGCCGGCACCGGAGTTCCGGCTGCCGGTCGCCTGCAGAACATGCCTGGCCGAATTCAGCGGTCGCGCCAGCGACGCAGGGCGGGCGTTCACCCCGGGATAGCCGGTCCCGTACGGCCTGTTGCACGGCGCGCCTTCTTCGGCGACGCTGCGACGTTCCGGAGGGGAGGGCGATGGGGCACGACGTCAACAGATCGACCGCGCGTGGGCCCGTGCTCGGCGCGATGTTCCTGATGGCAACCAGTGCCATCGGGCCGGGCTTCATCACCCAGACGACGCAATTCACTTTCCAGCTCGGGGCGGCGTTTGCCTTTGCGATCCTGATATCGATCCTGATCGACATCGCCCTGCAACTGAACGTCTGGCGGGTCATCGGCGTCTCCGGGCTGCGTGCCCAGGACCTCGGCAATCGCGTCCTGCCCGGCGTCGGCTACCTGCTCGCCTTCTTCGTCGTGCTCGGCGGCCTGGTCTTCAACGTGGGCAACGTTGCCGGTGCCGGGCTCGGCGGCAACGCCCTGCTGGGCATGCCCGCGAAGTGGGGCGGCGCGCTCTCCGCGCTGATCGCCGTTGCCATATTCCTCTCCCGCCGCGCCGGCGTGGCGATGGACCGGATCGTGGTCGTGCTCGGGTTCCTGATGATCGCCATGACGTTGTATGTCGCCACGGTCTCGGATCCGCCGATCGGCGCGGCGCTGCGCAACACGGTGATGCCGGAGAAAGTGGATTTCCTGTCGATAACGACCCTGGTGGGCGGCACTGTCGGCGGCTACATCACCTATGCGGGAGCGCATCGGCTGGTCGACGCGGGAGTGCAGGGGGTCGCCAGGATCGGGGAGATCACGCGCGCCTCGGTCATCGCCGTGGTGGTAACGGGCCTGATGCGGGCGCTTCTGTTCCTGGCCGTGCTGGGTGTCGTCGCCTCCGGCGTCAGCCTCGATCCCGCCAACCCGGCGGCCTCCGCGTTCCAGGCCGCGGCGGGCGAACTCGGGCTGCGCGTGTTCGGCGGCATTTTCTGGACGGCGGCGATCACCTCGGTGATCGGCGCCTCCTACACGTCCGTCTCCTTCGTGATCAGCCTGCGCCCCGGGCTCGAGCGGCGCCGAAGCCTGCTGGTCGTCGGCTTCATCGCCGTGTCGACGCTGGTATTTCTCGCGGCTGGCGCCGCGCCGGTGCCGCTGCTGGTCTTCGCGGGCGCGTTCAACGGCCTGATCCTGCCGATCGGCATGGCTGTCATGCTATGGGTCGCGCTCCGCCGTCCCGACCTGATGGGCGGCTACCGCTATCCCCGCTACCTGGCCGCGCTGGGCGTCGTCGCGTGGCTGCTTACGCTGTACCTGGGCTGGGAGTCGATCGGCAGGCTCGGGACGATATTCCGCTGAGGCGGGCCGCGCCGGGTCGCGGGGTTCGCGGCCCGGCGCAGAGCGGATCAGGTCCCGGGCAGGCGATAGTCGGCGAACTGCTTGCGCAGCTCCAGCTTCGAGATCTTGCCGGTCGCCGTGAGCGGGATGCTTTCGACGAAGACGACGTCGTCCGGCGTCCACCACTTTGCGATCCTGCCCTGCAGCCACTCGAGGATCTCCTCGCGCGTCGGCTGCTCGCCCGGCCGTGGCACGACGATCAGCAGGGGGCGCTCATCCCATTTCGGGTGCTTCACGCCGATGACGGCGGCCTGCAGCAGCTGCGGGTGGCCACAGGCCACGTTCTCGAGGTCGATGGAGCTGATCCACTCGCCGCCCGACTTGATCACGTCCTTGGCGCGGTCGGTGATCTGCATCACGCCGCTGGGGTCCATCGTGGCCACGTCCCCGGTCGAAAACCAGCCCGGCTCGGAGTGCGACTCGCTCGGCTTGCCGAGCTTGAAGTAGTCGCTGCAGACCCACGGCCCGCGCACCTTGACCAGGCCGGCCGACTTGCCGTCCCAGGGAAGCTCCTTGCCGAAGTCATCCACGATCTTGACCTGCACGCCCAGGGCGGGCTGTCCCTGCTTGACCCGCAGCGCGTCCTGCTCCGCCTCCGGCCAGTCCTCGAACCCGGCCGGCAGCGTGTTCAGGGTGCCGATCGGGCTCATCTCGGTCATGCCCCAGGCATGCAGGACCTCGCAGTCGTGTTGCTCGACGAACTCCTTCATCAGCGAAAGCGGACAGGCCGAACCGCCGACGGACACGCGCCTCAGGGGCGTGAGCTTGATGCCCTCCTGTCGAGCGTGGTTGAGCAGCAGCTGCCAGACCGTCGGCACGCCGGCAGCAAGGGTGATCTTCTCTTCCTTGATCAGCGCGGCCAGAGTCGGGCCGTCGCCCATCTTCGGGCCCGGGAAGACCATCTTCGTGCCGATCGACGGGGCCCCGTAGGCCAGGCCCCAGGCATTGGCGTGGAACATCGGCACGACGATCAGGGCGACGTCGCGGCGCGTGCAGCCCAGGCTGTCGCCCATCAGCGCGCAATAATTGTGCAGCACCGTCGAGCGATGGCTGAACAGCACGCCCTTGGGGTTGCCGGTGGTTCCCGAGGTGTAACAGAGGGAACTCGCGGCCCGCTCGTCCAGGTCGGGCCAGTCGAAGCTGTCGGCCTCTCCTTCGATGAAGGATTCATACGACACCAGGCCGGTCAACCCGCTCTTCGGCATGTGCTCGTCGTCGGTGAGCACCACGACCTGCTCGAGCGGCTTCAGGGCGGGCCGCAGTTTCTCGACCAGCGGCAGGACCATGGGATCCACGAACAGCAGGCGGTCCTCGGCATGGTTGACGATATAGACGACCTGCTCGGGGAACAGCCGCGGGTTGATGGTATGCAGGACCGCGCCCATGCAGGAGACGGCGTAGTAGAGTTCCAGGTGCCGGTGGTCGTTCCAGGCCAGCGTCGCGACGCGATCGCCCGGCTTGATGCCGGCGCGCGTCAGGGCGTTGGCCAGCTTGCGGGCACGACGGAAGACCTCGCGCAGCGTCGTGCGATGACGTGGCGTGTCGACCGTGACCGATACCACCTCGGTGTCGCCATGACAGCGATCCGCGTGCCGCATGATGTCGGTGATCAGAAGCGGCGTGTCCATCATCAGGCCATGCATGCTGTTTCCCCCTTGAGCACGAGCGCCGAGCCGTGCCCAAGGATAACGGCGTCAGGCGCTTCGTGCCACGGGCAGGCCGCCCCGTGGGATGGACAGGGGTGGCCGGAGGGGCCGGATCGCTACGATTTACGGTCGTCGAGGCCGAGCGAGCGGCCGATGATCTCCTTCATGATCTCGGAGGTGCCCGCGTAAATACGCGACACGCGCGCGTCGGTGAACATGCGGCAGATGCGATATTCCTGCATGTAGCCGGCGCCGCCGTGCAGCTGCAGGCAGTCGTCCATCACGCGGTTCTCGAGTTCGCTGGTCAGCAGCTTGGCCTCCGCGGCGACTTCGACCGTCAGCCGGCGCGCGTTGTGCTCCATGACGCAGTGATCGAGGAAGACCTGGGTGGCGTCCAGTTGCGCGCGCATCTCCGCCATCTTGAAGCGGGAATTCTGGAAGGTGCCGATCGGCCGGCCGAAGGCCTTGCGCTCCTTGATGTACTCGAGCGTGAGGTCGAAGGCGACCTGGGCATGCGCCAGGTTGCCGCAGGCGTTCATCAGCCTCTCCTCGGCGAGGAACCTCGTCAGGTACCTGAAGCCGTGGGTCGGGTCGCCGAGCACGTGGGACCTGGGCAGCCTGATGTTGTCGAAGAACAGCTCCGAGGTGTCCTGCGCCTTGAGGCCCATCTTGGACAGGTTCTGCCCGCGACGGAAACCCTCCATGTCGGCCTCGACCAGGAACAGGCCGAGCCCGCTGCGCTTGTCCGGGACGGTCCGCGCCGCGACCACGAACAGGTTGCCGACCTGGCCGTTGGAAATGTAGGTCTTCGATCCGTTCAGCAGCCAGTGGTCGCCCTTGTCCTCCGCGCGGGTCTTGATCCCGGCCAGGTCGCTGCCCGTGCCGGGCTCGGTCATGGCGATGCCGAGGATTCGTTCGCCGCTCACGCAGCCGGGCAGGAACATGTCCTTTTGCGCGTCCGTCCCGAGCTGCCCGATGTAGGGCGCCACGAGTACCGAGTGCAGCGAGAGGAAGAAGCTGATGTCGCCGTACCTGAGGCACTCTTCAATGAGGATCTGTTCGTAGCGGAAGTCGGGGATGCCGGCGCCACCGTACTTCTCATCGGCCCACATGAGCAGGTATCCCTGCTCGCCCGCCTTGCGGAACCATTCCGGGTCGACGAAGCCCTGGTCCCGCCAGCGTTCCGTGTGCGGCTGAACCTCGTTCTGGAACCAGCGGCGGACGCCGTCGCGAAACATCTCGTGGTCTTCGTCGAAGATAGTCCTGTTGATCATCGCGATCTGCTCCTGGTCAGGCGGCCGAGTCTGCAGTGGGTAGTGGATAGAATCGCTGGCCGGCGGCGGCCATCTTCTTCAGCGAGCGCGTGGGTTTGAAGCGCGGCCCGTAGCGACGGGACAGCCGCTGGCACTCGGCCACGAACTCCGGCACGCCGAAAGTGTCGATGTAGGACAACGCACCGCCGGTCCAGGCCGGGTAGCCGATGCCCAGGATGGAGCCCAGGTCGGCGTCGGCGGCGTGGCTGATGACGCCTTCCTCGAAGCAGCGCGCGCTTTCCAGCGCCTCGATGAACAGGAAGCGCTTCACCACTTCCTCGACCGGTGGTTGCTCGGCGCTTGCCTTCCAGTGCTGCTTCAGCCCGCCCCAGAGGTGCTTCGGCTCGCCGGCAGGGTAATCGTAGAAACCGCCCCCCTGGCGGCGGCCGAGTCGCCCAAGCCCGACCATCTTCTCGAGGACCTCGTGGCCGACCGGCTTCACAAAGCGGGCGCCCAGGTCCTGCTCGGTCTGCCGGGTGATCTTCCATTGCAGTTCGAGCGTCACCTCGTCGGACACGGCCAGGGGCCCGACCGGAAAGCCTGCCATCCTGGCCGCGTTCTCGATCAGCGCGGGCTCGATGCCCTCGGCGAGCA
>DATHZW010000461.1:0-5502 GCA_035458405.1 Steroidobacteraceae bacterium
CGGCGGGACTTCGGCTGCCGGGTCGCCCGGTGCGGGCGAGGCAGCCGCCGGGGCCGCGCCGGGCGGGGTGTCGGCAGCGGCGCCGGGTTCGGCCGCGGGCGGTGGCGCCGGGTCGGGCTTGCCCGACCAGGGCTTCGAGTACCTCGGCTCCGGGCGTGACCAGTCCCGGTCCGCCTTGACGACCTCGTCGTCAAGCTGGCTCTTCAGCTGGCGCGCCATGGCGCGTGCGCGCCCAAGCCAGCGACCGATGTCGGCGGCCACCTTGGGGAGCTTCTCGGGGCCGAGCACGACCAGCGCGATCCCGAGAATCAGGATGATCTCGGTGAAGCCGACCTCGAACATCGCCGGGTCAGGCTTTCTTCGAGTCGGCTGATTCGCTCTTCTGCGAGTCGGCTGATTCGCTCTTCTGCGAGTCGAACTCTGCGTCGGGGCCCTTGTCCTTCTGCAGCTGGCGCGTGACGTCTTCCTCTTCGCCGTCGTTCATGGCTTTCTTGAAGCCCTTCACGGCCGAGCCAAGGTCCGAGCCGATGGTGCGCAGCTTCTTGGCGCCGAAGATCAGCAGGGCGATGGCCAGGATGATCAGCAGTTCACGGAATCCAATACCCATTTTTAAACTCCGGCCCGAACAGCGGGCGGGGCGGTGATGATACGACATGCGGGGCCAACTGCCCGCCTGCGTCTTGCACGGACGGCGATTTCAACTCGACCCGCCAGGCGCAACGCGCAGCCAGAACGTGACCGGACCGTCGTTGGTGAGCGAAACCCTCATGTGGGCCCCGAACCCGCCGCTCTGGACGCCATCGATGCGGCCGCGCGCCCTCTCGACCAGGTAATCGAACAGCGCGCGCCCCCGTTCAGGGTCCGCCGCCCGGCTGAAACCCGGGCGCATGCCCTTGTGGGTTTCGGCAGCCAGCGTGAATTGTGGCACCAGCAGCAGGCCGCCGCGAACGTCGGTGAGGCTGAGGTTCATCTTCCCCTGCGCATCGGCGAAAACGCGATAACCCACCAGCCTGTCGAGCAGCCGGTCCGCCTCGGCCTCGGTATCGCCCCGTTCCACGCCCACCAGCACCAGCAAGCCGGCGGCAATGCGTCCGATGACGGCCGAATCCACCTCGACCCGCGCTTCGCTGACCCGCTGCAGGAGACCGATCATGCAATCACCCCGTCGCTTTGCTCGACGATCATCGTCCAAATGCGCGGGCGCTGGAAGCGGGAGCGGCGCGATGAGCCGCTGCTTCGGTGAGTTGAAACCACCGAGCTGGAAGAAATCGTCTTATTGTCGCCAATAAAAACCACAAACTGAAAATAAAAGCAATATGGGATAGATATTTCACTGCATCGGTATTTAGAGGGCATTCGTGGTAATAGAACTACTAAATACGAGGACGAATACCTATCTAGTGGTTCATATGAACGAATTCCCCGGCTATTTGTGCGCGTGGACGGCCTCCGGATCGCTGGTTTCGCGGGCCGGGTGCGCCACGGCGGCCATCATGGAGAACCTGCGTTGTGCTATCTGTAACTGCCGCCGCTCGGCGGACGGAAGAACCGGGGGAAAAACCATGCAGCGTCGGCGAGTGATTCAGGGGCTCGGTCTGGGTGCGGTCGCGGCGCTGGCGGGCGCCTGCTCGCGAGAGGAAAAAGCCTCGCGCGGCGGGCCCGATGGCCGGACATTCAACTGGCGGATGGTTACGACCTGGCCTCCCAATTTCCCGGGGCTGGGCACCGGCGCCAGCGAGCTGGCGCGATTGATCGAGGCCTGCAGCGCGGGCCGCCTGAAGATCAAGGTGTACGGCGCCAACGAGCTGGTCCCGGCCTTCGAGGTTTTCGACGCCGTGTCCAGCGGCACGGCGGAGCTGGGCCATGGCGGCGCCTACTACTGGAAGGGAAAGGTCGAGTCGGCATCGTTCTTCTCGGCCGTGCCGTTTGGCCTGACCGCGCAGGAAATGAACGGCTGGCTTTACTACGGTGGCGGCCTGGAACTGTGGAAGGAGGCCTACGCGCCATTCGGGGTCATTCCCGCGCCCTGCGGCAATTCCGGAACGCAGATGG
The DNA here is from genome assembly GCA_035458405.1 of Steroidobacteraceae bacterium. Classification (GTDB taxonomy): domain Bacteria; phylum Pseudomonadota; class Gammaproteobacteria; order Steroidobacterales; family Steroidobacteraceae; genus SG8-30. Next base: position 2,053 of record DATHZW010000461.1, read on the forward strand.
GCGGCTGGTTCAGGCGGGAAATCACGAGCATGGAGGACCTGAAGGGCCTGAAGATGCGGATCCCCGGGCTTGGCGGTGAAGTGCTGGCCCGTGCCGGCGGCACACCGGTCACCCTGGCGGGCGGCGAGATCTTCACGGCCCTCGAGACCGGCGCCATCGACGCCACCGAGTGGGTCGGGCCGTACAACGACCTGGCCTTCGGGCTGTACAAGGCGGCGAAGTACTACTACTACCCGGGGTGGCACGAGCCGGGTTCGACGCTCGAGGCCATCCTCAACCGGAAAGCCTTCGACGAGTTGCCTGCCGACCTGCAGCAGGTCGTGTTGACCTGCTGCAGCGCCGTGAACGACCGGATGCTGGCCGAGTTCACGGCCCGGAACAGCGAGGCGTTGCAGACGCTGGTCGACGAACATGGCGTCGTGCTCAAGCCGTTCCCGGACGAGGTGTTGCGGCGCCTGCGCGAGCTGTCGGCCGAGGTCATCGCGGAGGGCGTGGCACGCGACCCGCTGTACGCGCGCGTCTACGAGTCGGTAAGTGCCTATCAGAAACGATCGGCGGCCTACCTGCGCGTGGCCGAGGAAGCCTACCTGCGGGCGCGAAGCCTGTAGCGGCACCGCCGCACGGCGCCTGGCGGCCCCCGCATCAGTTGGCGTAGACGACCGCTGGCAGCCAGGTCGCCAGCGCCGGCCACATCGCCAGTACCAACAGCATCAGGAGCTGCAGCAGCACGAAAGGCAGCACGCCGCGGTAAATGTCAGCAGTGCTCACCGCCGCAGGCGCGACGCCGCGCAGGTAGAACAGCGCGAAGCCGAAAGGCGGCGTCAGGAAGGACGTCTGCAGGTTGACGGCGATCATCACCCCGAGCCAGACCGGGTCGACGCCCATCGCCAGCAAGGCCGGCGCGACGATCGGCACCACGATGTAGGTGATCTCGATGAAGTCGATGATGAATCCGAGCAGGAACAACGCCAGCATCACCAGCACGAGGGCCCCGTTACGGCCGCCAGGGAGGTCTGTCAGCGCCTCGTGAACCAGCGTGTCGCCGCCGAGCCCGCGGAACACCAGCGAAAAAACCGAGGCGCCGATCAGGATCATGAACACCATTGATGTCAGCCGCACCGTTCCGCGCATCACTTCCCGCAGGCGGGCCATGCCGAGCGCGCGGCGCAGCAGCCCCAGGATCACCGCGCCGACGGCGCCAACCGCGGCCGCCTCGGTCGGCGTGGCGATGCCCGCGAGGATCGAGCCCAGGACGGCCAGGATCAGCGACAGCGGCACGATCAGCGCCGCCAGCAAGCGGCGCGCGAGCTGCCGTGGCGTCTCGACCGGGAGGTCGCGCCGATCCAGCGCGGGCATCGTCGCCGGCTGCAGCCAGGCCTTGACCAGGACGAAGGCGACGTAGAGCCCCACCAGCAGCAAGCCGGGAATGAGCGCGCCGACGAAAAGGTCGCCGACCGACACCGTGTCCGGCGAGAAATTGCCCTGCCGCAACTGCGCCTGCTGGTAGGCGCTGGACAGCACGTCGCCGAGCAGCACCAGGATGATGGATGGCGGGATGATCTGTCCCAGCGTGCCGGAGGCGCAGATGGTGCCGGCGGCTACCCGCGGGTCGTAGCCACGCCGCAGCATGACCGGCAGCGACAGCAGCCCCATGGTGACCACCGTCGCGCCCACGATGCCGGTGCTCGCCGCCAGCAGCGCCCCGACCACGACGACCGACACCGCCAGACCGCCACGCACCCGGCCGAACAGCATCCCCAGCGTCTCCAGCAGGTCGTCGGCTATCCGCGCCTTCTCGAGCACCAGCCCCATGAAGATGAACAGCGGCACGGCGATCAGGGTCTCGTTGTTCATCGATCCGAAGACACGGTTGGGCAGCGCCTCCAGGTATCCCATGTCGAAGGCGCCGAGCAGCGCCGCCAGGCTGGCGAACAGCAGCGACACGCCGGCCAGCGTGAAGGCGACCGGGTAGCCGGCCAGCAGCGCCGCGACGACCAGCAGGAAGAGCAGCAGCGGCAGCCAGTGCATGTCAGTCGCTCCGCCGCAACCCGGTGACGCAACGCATGGCCAGCGCCACGCCCTGGATGGCAAGCAACACCGCCATCAGCGGGATCACCGACTTGAGCAGGTACAGGGCGGGCAGGCCGCCCGCCTCGCGCGAGCGCTCGGCGACGCCCCAGGAGCTCAGGACGTAGGGCAGGCTCTCGTAGAGCAGGTAGCCGCACAACGGCAGCAGGAACAGCACGGTGCCGGCAAGGTCCACGAGGGCGCGCCCGCGGCGGCCGAGACCGCGGTAGATCACGTCGACCCGAACGTGCTCGTCATGCTTCAGGGTGTAGCTGGCGCCCAGCATGAACACCAGCGCGTGCATCCATGTCAGCGACTCCTGCATCCAGATCCAGCCGCTGTCGAAGGCATAACGCAGGACGACGACACCGAAGCCGGTCAGGCCGAGGGCGAGCGTCAGCCAGGAAACCGCCCGGCCGGTTCGCTCGGCGAGCGTGTCGAGGGCCGCGGCGGCCCGGTCGAGCCGGTTCACCTGGCGGCTCCGGGGTCCTTTTCGAGCCGCCTGAGGAAGACGGTCATTTCGCGTGCGGCCTGCAGGTCGCCGCGCGCCGTGGCGGTCTCGATGCCGCGCCGGTAGACGTCGGCCGCACGGTCCGCCGCGCCGGCCCTGGCGTGCGCCTCGCCGAGCAGCTTCCATGCGGCCGAGTATCCCGGGTTGAGCTCGATCGCATGCCGCAGGTGGGAGATCGCGGCGATCAGGGCGCCTTCCTTGAGGCACTCGGCGCCGAGCGAAAAGCGCAGCAGCGGCGAATCCTGGCCGCGCTGCAGCATCAGTTCCAGGTTCTGTCGCAGCCCCATCTCACTTGCGCCAGAAATCGGGCGTGAACAGGAGCAGCAAGGTGAAGACTTCCAGGCGTCCGGCCAGCATGGCGACGGTGCAAACCCATTTCGCGGCGTCCGGGATGTCCCGGTAGCTGACGAAGACGTCGCCGAGGCCCGGGCCAACGTTGTTGAGGGTGGCGGCCACGGCCGACCAGGCCGTGACCTGGTCGAGGCCGAAGGTCATGAGCAGCATCATCATGATGCCGAAGACCACGAAGTAGACGGCGAAGAAGCCGGCGACGGCGCTGATGACCTGCGGCGGGACCACGCGACCGGACAGCTTGACCGGGATCTGGGCGTTCGGGTGGACCAGGTGCTTGAACTGCACCGCGGCCTGCTTGACGACGATCAGCCAGCGGATGACCTTCATGCCGCCGGTGGTGCCGCCGGCGCAGCCGCTGATGAACGAGATCAGCATCAGCATGGCCGGCAGCGCGCCGGGCCAGTTGGCGAAATCGTGGGTGACGTAGCCCGTGCCGGTGTGCAGCGAGACCACCTGCAGCGCCGCATAGCGCAGCGACTCGAGCGGGTGGTCCATGTGGCTGGTCGCCCAGAGGTACA
>DATHZW010000462.1:0-6479 GCA_035458405.1 Steroidobacteraceae bacterium
TCGCTCCGCCTACGGCAAGTCGCTTCGCCGGGAGGCTGGCCCTCCCTCGACCGCGTCATACGCTGGTGCAGTGAGGTGCCAGGCACCGCGGCGGTGCCTGGCAGCGGCTGGCGCGCTAGAATCGCGCCATGCCAACCTATGACTACCTCTGCGAAGCCAACGGCCGCGTGGTCGAGGTGTCGCACAAGATGAGCGAACAGGTCGTCAACTGGGGCGAGCTGTGCCAGCGTGCCGGCATCGCGCGAGGCAAGACGCCCGCTGGGAGCCCGGTGCAGAAGCTGATCACCGGCGGCGCCGTCATCTCCGGCGGCAACCTCGGCAGCACCGAGCGACCCTGCGACTACGGCACGCCCTGCGGCGGCTGCGCCTGCAACCCGGAGTAGGCCCCTGAACCAGTCGACCGCCAAGCCCCCCGCGCAACTCGAATTCACCAAGATGCACGGGCTGGGCAACGACTTCATCGTCTTCGACGCGCCGCCCGGCGGTCCGCCGTCCCCGGAAATCCTCCGCCGCCTGGCGGACCGGCACACGGGCATCGGCTTCGACCAGGCCCTGATGCTCGAGAAGCCGCGCCGCGACGGCACGGTCGTCTACTACCGGATCTTCAACGCCGACGGCGACGAGGTCGAGCAGTGCGGCAACGGCGCGCGCTGCATCGCCAGCATCGTCAACGCCCGCCTGGGCCGCGGCCCGGGCATGCTGGTGATGGACAGCCCGGGCGGGCTCATCCGCGCCAAGGTGCGTGAGGACGGCCTGGTCTCGGTCGCCATGGGCGTCCCGAACTTTGGCCCCACGTCGCTGCCGTTCGAAGCCAGCGGCGAGGCCAGCGTCTACCCGCTCAACGTCGGAGACAGCGTGGTCGAGATCGGCGCCGTGTCCATCGGCAACCCGCACGCCGTGATTCGCGTACCATCGGTCGTCGAGGCGCCCGTCGACAGGCTGGGACCGGCCATCGAGAACCATGCGCGCTTTCCGAAGCGCACCAACGTCGGTTTCATGGAGGTCCTCGCACCCGACCACATCCGCCTGCGGGTGCATGAGCGCGGCACCGGCGAGACCCGCGCCTGCGGCACCGGCGCCTGCGGTGCCGTGGCGGTAGGCCGGCGGCACGGGCTGCTGGGCGAAGAGGTCAAGGTGGACCTGCCGGGCGGCCGGCTGACGGTGCAATGGAAGGGCCCGGGCGAGCCGATCTGGCTCACGGGACCCGCGGAAAAAGCGTTCGAGGGGAAGACAGAGCTATGACCAAGTCAGCGGCAACGGCGGGGACCGCGATCCTGGACGACGCCAGCGTATCCGGGTATCTGGAGGCCTTCCCGGAGTTCTTCGAACGCAACCCGCAGTTGCTGCAGCGCATCCGCCTGCCCGACGCGCGTGGCGGCGGCTCGACCGTGTCGCTGCTGGAGAAGCAGGTCGACGTGCTGCGTGCGCGCAACCGGCTGCTGGAACGCAAGCTGGCAGAATTCATCGACGTCGCCCGGGGCAACGACGAGCTCGCCGCGAAGATCCATCGCCTGACCACCCGGCTGGTGCACGCGCGGGGACTGGGCCGGGTCGTCGACGCGGTCGAGGCCTCGCTGCGCGAGGACTTCGACGTGCAGCGTGCCGTGCTGGTGCTGTTCCGCGAGGACGCCACGCTGGCCGCCCGCGAATCGCCGTTCATCCGCCTGGCCGAGCGCCAGGGCGCGGACATGCGCAGCTTCGAGTCGCTGTTCGCCGGCGACAGGCCGCGCTGCGGCCAGGTCCGTGACTCCCAGCGCGATTACCTGTTCGGCGAGGGCGCGGTGGACGTCGGTTCCGTGGCGCTGGTCCCGCTGGGCCCGGGCGGCAATCTCGGCCTGCTGGCCTGCGGCGCAACCGATTCGCGGCGTTTCAACCCCACCGTCAGCACGGATTTCCTGGCGCGGATCGGCGAGCTGATCGCCGCCGCGCTCGTCGCCGACTGATGGACGCCCCGGCCGCAGCCTGGGCCGAGAAGTGGTTCGCCCACCTGGGCAGCGAGCGCCGGCTGTCGCCGCATACCAGCTCCAACTACGCCCGCGACCTCGAGGCGTTCGTGACCTTCTGCGATGGGCAGAAGCTCGCCTCGTGGGAAGGCGTGGACAACTTTCATGTCCGCAGCTTCGCCGCGCGCGAGCACCGCAATGGCCTCGGGCCGCGCAGCATCCAGCGCCGGCTGTCGGCCCTGCGGAGCTTCTTCAATTTCCTGATCCGCGAAGGCGCGCTGAAGTCGAACCCGGCGGACGGGATCAAGGCGCCCAAGGCCGGCAAGCGGCTGCCCAAGACGCTGGACACCGACCGGATGGCGCGCCTGCTCGGGGCGCCGGAGGACGACCCGCTGGCGCGGCGCGACCACGCCATGATGGAGCTGCTCTACAGCTCCGGGCTGCGCCTTGCCGAGCTCGTCGGCCTGGACCTGACCGACCTCGACCTCGGCGACCGCACCGTGCGCGTGCTCGGCAAGGGGTCGAAGACGCGCGTCGTGCCGGTTGGCCGCTACGCGGTCACCGCAGTGTCGGCCTGGCTCAAGGACCGCGCCACGCTGGCCAAACCGGGGGAGACTGCCGTTTTCGTCGGCCAGAACGGGCGTCGGCTCGGGGCCCGCGCCATCCAGCGGCGCATCGACCGGGCCGCCCGCCGGCAGGGAATCGACCTCAAGGTGCACCCCCACCTGTTCCGGCACTCCTTCGCCACCCACCTGCTGGAGTCGAGCAGCGACCTCCGCGGCGTGCAGGAGCTCCTCGGGCACTCCGACATCAGCACGACCCAGGTGTACACGCACCTTGATTTCCAGCACCTGGCCCGCATTTACGATCAGGCGCACCCCCGCGCCCGCCGCCGCAAGTAGGTTCCGCCATGGCCGATTCGAGCTTCGATCCCCACGGGACGACCATCCTGTCCGTGCGCCGCGGCAAGACCGTCGCCATGGGCGGCGACGGCCAGGTGACCCTCGGCCAGACCATCATGAAGGGCAATGCCCGCAAGGTCCGTCGCCTCTACGAAGGCAAGGTGCTGGCCGGCTTCGCCGGCGGCACCGCCGACGCGTTCACGCTGTTCGAGCGCTTCGAGGGCAAGCTCGAGAAGTACGGCAACCTGACGCGCGCCGCGATCGAGCTGGCCAAGGACTGGCGCAGCGACCGCGCGCTCAGGCGCCTCGAGGCCCTGCTGTGCGTGGCCGACAGCAGCGCGTCGCTCATCATCTCGGGCAACGGCGACGTCATCGAGCCGGAGCACGACATCATGGCCATCGGCTCCGGCGGCCCGTTCGCCCAGGCCGCCGCGCGGGCACTGATGGAGAACACCGAGCTCGGTGCGCGCGAGATCGTCGAGCGCGCCATGTCGATCGCGGCCGACACCTGCATCTACACGAATCGCAACGTCGTCATCGACGAACTGCAGACGGCCTGACGCCATGGATACCATGACGCCCCGCGAGATCGTCGAGGAACTCGACAAGCACATCGTCGGCCAGAAGGACGCCAAGCGGGCCGTCGCCGTGGCGCTCAGGAACCGCTGGCGCCGCATGCAGGTCGCCGAGCCGCTGCGCCAGGAAATCACCCCCAAGAACATCCTCATGATCGGCCCGACCGGCGTCGGCAAGACCGAGATCGCCCGCCGGCTGGCCCGCCTCGCGCGCGCGCCGTTCGTCAAGGTCGAGGCCACCAAGTTCACCGAGGTCGGCTACGTCGGCCGCGAGGTGGATTCCATCGTCAAGGACCTGGTGGACGTCGCGGTGAAGCTGACCCGCGAGGAGGAAATGGCCCGGGTGCGCCACCGCGCCGCCGACGCCGCCGAGGAGCGCATCCTCGACACGCTGCTGCCGCGGCCGCAGAGCGGCGGGCTGCAGCCCGAGGCGACGCCGCGCGACGCCGACACGCGGCAGAAATTCCGCAAGATGCTGCGCGAGGGCGGGCTCGACGACCGCGACATCGAGATCGAGATCCGCGCCGTCCCGGCGGGGCTCGAGATCATGGGCCCGCCGGGCATGGAAGACATGACCCAGCAACTGCAGCAGATGTTCCAGAACCTCGGCGGCCAGCGCACCCGCCCGCGCAAGATGAAGATCCGCGAGGCCATGAAGGTGCTGACCGACGAGGAAGCGGCGCGCATGGTCAACGAGGAGGAGCTGCGCACCCGGGCGCTGGCCAACGCCGAGCAGAACGGCATCGTCTTCCTCGACGAGCTGGACAAGATCTGCAAGCGCGGCGAGGTGGTCGGCGCGGATGTCTCCCGCGAGGGCGTGCAGCGCGACCTGCTGCCGCTGGTCGAGGGCTGCACCGTCAACACCAAGTACGGCATGGTCAAGACGGACCACATGCTGTTCATCGCCTCGGGCGCGTTCCACATGGCCAAGCCCTCGGACCTGATTCCCGAGCTGCAGGGGCGGTTCCCGATCCGCGTGGAGCTGAACTCGCTCGGCGTGGAAGACTTCGTGCGCATCCTCACCGAGCCGGACGCGTCGCTGTGTACCCAGTACGTGGCCCTGCTCGCGACGGAGGGAGTCGGGCTCCGCTTCGCAGCCGACGGCATCCGCCGCATCGCCGAGATCGCCTGGTCGGTCAACGACCGCACCGAAAACATCGGCGCCCGTCGCCTGCACACCGTCATGGAGCGGCTGCTTGAGCACGTCTCCTTCGGGGCGGCCGACAAGGGCGGCAGCTCCATCGACATCGATGCGGCATTCGTGGACCGTCACCTCGGCGAACTGGTCAAGGACGAGGACCTGAGCCGGTATATCCTGTAGGCCGGATCGTGCCGCTACGGCTCATCGCCACCGAGGGGACAGGAACATGACGATGGCAGACCCGGGACCCCCCGCGGAACTGAAGCTCAAGCGCAAGTCGCGCGTCCTGGAGGTGCATTTCCGGGACGGCGAGACGTTTGTGCTGCCGTTCGAGTACCTGCGGGTTCACTCGCCCTCCGCCGAGGTCCAGGGCCACGGTGTGGGCGAGGGCAAGCTGGAACTCGCCAAGGAAGACGTGCGGATCACGGAGGTGGCGCCCGTCGGCAACTACGCCGTCTGTCTGAAATTCAGCGACGGGCACGACAGCGGCCTGTTCAGCTGGGCTTACCTCTACGAACTCGGCGCCAGGTACGACGAGAAATGGGCCCGCTACCTCGAGCGTTGCGAGAAGCTCGGCTACGAGCGCAAGCCGCCGCCTGAAGCCTGAGTGGCCCGGCGACCTCCCTCCCCGGGCCGCGCCCCATGACGCCCGCGCCGCAGGACTACAGCCACGAGGTGCGCAAGCACGGCTCGCTGGCCGGCCGTGTGGTCTTCGCCGGCCTCGGCGCGGCGTTCCTCGCCGCGGGGGCGGTCGGCATCTTCGTGCCCGTGCTGCCCACCGTGCCGCTGTGGCTGGTCGCGGCCGCCTGCTTCGCGCGCTCCTCCAGCCGCGTCTACAACTGGATGCTGAACCACCGGCACTTCGGCCCGGGCATCCGCGAGTGGCGCCATCATCGCAGCATCCCCTGGCGCGCCAAGCGCGCCGCCCTGGCCCTGCTCGCCGTCAGCTTCGGCGTCACCCTGGTCTTCTTCCTGCAGGGCTGGCCCGCGCGGCTGGCCATGGGTGCCGCGGGGCTGCTGCTGGCCGCCTGGATCTGGCGGATTCCCTCGCGCGACGCGCCCGGGCGGGCCGCGGGACAGGCCGGGTCCAGCCAGCAGTAGCCGTTCGCCGGCCGTGAGTTTCCCCGCCTGGCCCCGTAGAATCCGGGGTCCGAGCCAGAAGACCCAGACATGAACACTCCAGCCGACAAGCATCCGCCGAAGGTCGACTTCGGGTACGAAGAGGTGGCGCCCGAGGAGAAGGCCGGCCGGGTGCGCGGCGTGTTCGACTCGGTGGCCGGCAACTACGACCTGATGAACGACCTGATGTCGGGCGGCATGCACCGGCTGTGGAAGCGGTTCACGCTCAGCCAGGCCGGCCTGAAGCCGGGCCAGCGGGCGCTCGACGTCGCGGGCGGCACCGGCGACCTCGCCGCCGGCCTCGCCCGGCAGGTCGGCGATTCCGGCCTCGTGGTCCTCTCGGACATCAACTGGGAGATGCTCAGCCGCGGCCGCGACCGGCTCCTCGACCAGGGCCTCACGGGCAACGTAGGCTTCGTCCAGGCCAACGCCGAAAGGCTCCCCTTCGCGGACGCCAGCTTCGACTGCGTCACCATCGGCTTCGGGCTGAGGAACGTCACCGACAAGCCGGCCGCGCTCGCTTCCATGCGCCGCGTGCTGCGGCCGGGCGGGCAGCTGCTGGTGCTGGAGTTCTCGCGTCCGGCGGCCGGCCTGAAGCCGTTCTACGACCTGTATTCCTTCCGCGTGCTGCCGGCGCTGGGCAAGCTGGTCGCCGGCGACTCCGACAGCTATCGCTACCTGGCGGAGTCGATCCGCGTGTTCCCGGACCAGCCGACGCTGGCCGGCATGATGCACGACGCCGGTTTCGAGGACTGCCGATGGCACAACCTGACGGGAGGCGTCGTCGCCGTGCACCGCG
>DATHZW010000463.1:0-6700 GCA_035458405.1 Steroidobacteraceae bacterium
ATCACCAGCCCGCAGATCACGTTCCACACCCGCCAGGCCTCGATCGCGACCCCGCCATCAGGACCCAGCATCAAGCCGCCGCCACGCCCGCCAGCGGGCCCCAGGCCAACGCCGCTGCCGAGCCGCAGCAACTAGGCCCGCGGACAGGGCCGGCGCCGGAGGCCTTCCATGGCCGCTGAGGCGCCCGCGACCCCGGCGCCGATCGACGGCGACGCCCTGCTGGACGCGCTGGCGACGGCCGTCGTGGTCGTCGACGGGCACGCGCGCATCGTGCAACTGAACATCGCTGCGGAAGACCTGCTGGCCGTCGGCTGCGCCGCGGCGCTCGGCAAGCGAATCACCGACCTGCTGGTGGGCGGCGACAAGCTTGAGTCCCTGATCGTTCGCGCGCGTGCAAGCGGCGAGGCGCTGGCGCAGCGGGAGTGGGAGCTGGTACCGGCGATGCGCGGCGACGCCCGGTACCTGGTCGATTGCACGTTCACGCCCCTCAACCTGCCCGGCACGGCGGGCCTGGTGCTGGTGGAGATCGCGGACACTACACGCCAGGCCCGCATCAGCCGCGAGAACGCCCTGCTGGCCCAGCTCGGCGGCAGCCGGATGATGGCCCGCCAGCTGGCGCACGAGATCAAGAACCCGCTCGGCGGCCTGCGCGGCGCGGCGCAGCTGCTCGAGCGTGAATTGCCGGACGAGGCGCTCAAGGAATACACCCGGGTGATCATCGGCGAAGCCGACAGGCTGCGCGCGCTCGTCGACAGCCTTCTCGGGCCGCCGCGCGCCCTGTATCGCGAGCCGGTCAATGTGCATGAACTCCTGGACCGGGTCTTCCAGCTGGTGCGTGCGGAAAGCCCGCAGGCGCTCGAGATCGTCCGCGACTACGATCCGAGCCTGCCGTCGATCGAGCTCGATCGCGACCAGGTGATCCAGGCGATGCTGAACCTGGCCCGCAACGCGATCCAGGCCCTTGGAAACCACGGCCGGCTGACGCTGCGGACGCGTGCCCTGACCGGCGCCACGATCGGCGAGAAACGTCATCGTGTGGTCGCCTCCGTTCAGTTCGAGGACAACGGACCGGGCGTCCCTGACGAGCTGCGGGAGACGGTCTTCTATCCTCTTGTCACGGCCCGGCCCGGCGGAACAGGACTTGGCCTCGCGGTCGCGCAGGACATCGCGACCCGCCACGACGGACTCGTGGAATTCGAGAGTCGGCCCGGGCGAACGGTGTTCTCGCTGCTGCTGCCTATCGGGATGAACAATGAACAGAGCGCTTGACGTCTGGCTGGTCGACGACGACGCCTCCATCCGCTGGGTCCTGGAAAGGGCGCTGCGCCAGGCTGGCATGCGACCGCGGGCCTTCGAGCAGGCGGACAGCGCGCTGGCCGCGCTGGCCCGGGCGGAGCCGGACGTCCTGGTCACGGATGTGCGGATGCCCGGGCCGAGCGGCCTGAAATTGCTGGAAGCGATCCGCGAGGCCCATCCGCAGCTGCCGGTCATCGTGATGACGGCGCACTCCGACCTCGAGACTGCGGTCGCGGCCTACCAGGGCGGCGCCTTCGAATACCTTCCGAAGCCGTTCGACATCGACCAGGCGGTCGACCTCGTCAGGCGCGCCGCCGCGCAGGCCGCGGCGACTGCGCCGGCCGGCGAGCGCCCGGGCAACATCCCGGAGATCCTCGGCCAGGCCCCGGCGATGCAGGAAGTCTTCCGCGCCATCGGCCGCCTGTCGCGCTCGAGCATGACCGTGCTGATCACCGGCGAGTCGGGGACCGGCAAGGAACTCGTCGCGCGGGCGCTGCACCGGCACAGCCCGCGCGCGGCAAAGCCGTTCATCGCGCTCAACACGTCGGCATTCACGGCCGAGCTGCTCGAGTCCGAACTCTTCGGCCACGAGAAGGGGTCCTTCACGGGCGCGGAAGCCCTGCGGCGCGGACGTTTCGAGCAGGCCGATGGCGGAACGCTGTTCCTCGACGAGATCGGCGACATGTCGACGGCGCTGCAGACGCGGCTGCTCAGGGTGCTGGCCGAGGGCGAGTTCTACCGGGTGGGCGGCAACACGCCCATCGCGGTGGATGTCCGCGTCATTGCCGCGACCCACCAGGACCTGGCGTCCCGTGTCGAGAAAGGCCTGTTCCGCGAAGACCTCCTGCACCGGCTCAACGTCATCCGCATCGAGATCCCCCCCCTCAAGGCGCGGCGCGAGGATATCCCGGAGCTGCTGCAGCACTACCTCGCCACTGCGGCCGCCGAACTCGGCGTCGAGCCGAAGACATTGGCTGCCGAGGCGACGGCCCGGCTCTCGGCCTTCGACTGGCCCGGCAACGTCAGGCAACTGGTCAACGCGACGCGGCGGCTGACGGTCACCGCACCGGGAAGGGAGATTCGCCCCGAGGACATCCCTCCGGACCTCGGCGGCGCCGGGGCCCCGGCGCCCGCGGCGACGGAGTGGTTGCGGGAGCTGGAATCCTGGGCGCGCATGCACGTCGCGACATCCGGCCAACCGCTGCTGGACGTCGCAGTAGCGGACTTCGAGCGGACCCTGATACGCGTTGCGCTCGCGAAAAGCGAGGGACGCCGCCAGGATGCCGCGAAGCTGCTGGGCTGGGGGAGAAACACGCTGACGCGCAAGATGCGCGAACTGGGCGTAAGCGACTGAGCGGCCGCTGCGGCTTCAGTCCGTGCCAGTCAGCGACGAGGCCAGCGACGCGAGCGAGGGGCTCGCCAGCAAGGAGCGGAAGTCCGCCGCCTCGAGAGGCTTGGAGAACAGGTAACCCTGCCCCTCGCGGCAGCCATGCCCGGCCAGCATCCGGTATTGCGTGACCGTCTCGATGCCCTCCGCGACCGTGCGCAGCCTGAGCGTTCGCGCGATGGCCAGGATGGCCGACAGCACGCCCTCCGCGCTTGCGTCGTCGGCGAGGTCGGAGACGAAGGAACGGTCGATCTTGAGGCAGTCCACCGGCAGCTTGCGGAGGTAGCCAAGCGACGAATAGCCGGTCCCGAAGTCGTCAAGGGCGATGGATACGCCCAGCCGCCGGACGCCTTCCAGCGCGGCCAGTACGGCAGCCTCGGCGTGAATGATCATCGACTCGGTCAGCTCGAGTTCGAGCGCGCTCGGCGGCAGGCCCGTGCGTTCCAGCGTCGCGCGAACGGACGCGACCAGCCGCCGCGGGTCGGCCAGTTGCTGGCTCGACACGTTGACCGACACCGCGACCGCGCGGTTGTAGGCGCGGCGCCAGCCCTGGGCCTGGCGGCAGGCCTGTTCCAGGACCCAGTCGCCGATGTCGACGATCAGGCCGGCCTCCTCGGCGACCGGGATGAACTCGACCGGTGAAACCTGGCCGAGCACCGGATGCGACCAACGCAGCAATGCTTCCGCACCGGCGATATGCAGGTCGTCGAGCTCGATCCGGGGCTGGAACACGACACCAAGCTCGCCGCGCGCGAGCGCTTCACGCAAGGCCGCTTCCACTTCCATGCGCCGCCGCGCGCGAGCCAGGATTTCCGGCGTGAAGAAGCCGTAGCCGGCACCGGTCTCGGTGCTGCGTCGCGCCGCCGTGGCTTGCGCACTCGCGAGCAGCGGGGCGGCCGTCGCTTCATCCTGCGGCCACATGGCGATGCCGATCTGGGTCAGCAGGCTGACGGCCCATCCGTCGCCTTCCACGGGCGTCCGCAACGCCTGCAGCAAGCGCTCCGCGACCATGGCGGCGGCAGCGGCCGAGTCGCAGTCCGGCAGCGCCAGCGCAAAGTCGCCGCCGTCGAGGTGCGCCAGGATCCGGCCCGGCGCCGTGTCGGTGCCGGCGGCCGCCCGCAGGCGGCCGGTGGCGGCGACAAGAACCCGGTCACAGGCGGCCTGCCCACCGGATTCAAGGATCCGTTCGTGACCATGAATGCGGATCGCCAGCACCGCCAAGGAGGACGACCGCCGCCGGTCGCCGACGACGACGTCCAGGACCTCCGTGAAGCGCTTGCGGTTTGGCAGGCCCGTCAAGGTGTCGAACAGCGCCAGGCGACGGGCCTCGTCCTGGGCCGCTCGCAACATGGTGACGTCCTGAATGGCGAGCGTGAGCGAGTCTCTTCCCGTGCCGTCGACGCCAGCCGTGGAGGCGCCCTGGATGTGGACGTGCGCACCACCCGCCAGCCGTGCTTCGAGCCGGAACGGTTCGCCTCCATCGCGCCATCGCGCGATGCAGTCGCCGAGGCCCCGACGCCCATCAGCGTCGAGCGCCGAAAACAGCGTTGCGATACCACCCCGGGCGACGCCGCGCCTGCCGAGGATGTCGTCGACCGTGTCGGAAAGGTCGATCGTGTCGCCTTCCTGGTCGATTTCCCAGTGACCGATCCGCGCCATGGCCTGCACCGCGCGCAGGCGTCCCTGGCTGACGATGAGCGCGCGCCGGGCCTCGTGCGCCCGCATCAGGAACCGTACGCGTTCGCTGAGCAGGCGGTGGTTGGATCCCTTGACGAGGAAGTCCGTGGCCCCGGCCGCATAGGCCTCCGCGACGGCCGCCAGGTCGTCGCGGCTCGTCAGTATCAGGATGGGCACGTCAGCGCCCTGTGGCAGGCGCCGGATGCCGCGGCAGGCGGAAAAACCGTCCAGTCCGGGCATCATCACGTCGAGGATCACGCAGTCCGGATGGGCCGATTCGAATGCTGCGACCGCAGCGAGGCCGTCGTCGGCCGTCAGCACCACGTAGCCGTCAGCCTCCAGCGCGGCCGCCGCGACGAGCCGGGTGACCGGGTCGTCATCGGCGAACAGGACACGGACTGGCGCGGCATTCACGCGGCACGCTCATCCGCTTGCGCCAGCGCCGTCAGTGCCCGGCACAGCTCGCGGAATTCAGGCCGCAGGCGCCGCGCGGCGCTCCTGGCGGCATCCACATCGCCTCCCCGCGCAGCGTCTTCGCAGTCCCCGGCGGCGGCGGCAAAGCGCCGGCCGCCGACGCTCAGCGAAGAGGACTTGAGTGCATGGGCGGCCTGTTCCATCCCGGGCAGCTCGGCGCGCTGCACGGCGACATCCAGCTCGTCGAGCTTCTGGGCCGCCTGCTTCAGGAACAACAGGATGGCCTGGCGGACGATCTGCGGCCTGCCCAGGGAGCGCAACTCCTCGATCTGGCCGACCTCGATCACCGGCAGGTCCCGCGTGTCCGCATTCTTCTCGCGCGGCGCGTCGACGCCGGCGGGGTCGCCGGATACGCCGGTGACGGCCTGCATGACGGCCTGCAGCTTCCTGAGCGTGAAGGGCTTGCTGATGAAGTCGGTCATGCCCGCAGCCAGGCAGCGCTCGCGGTCCCCGGGCAGCGCGTTCGCGGTGATCGCGATGATCGGCACGGCGGGCCGCTCGGCGTGGGCCTCGCCCGTGCGTATCTTCCTGGTGGCCTCGAAGCCGTCCATCAGGGGCATCTGGCAATCCATGAGCACGACATCGAAGTGGCGACCGAGCGCATGCTCGACGCCCAGGGTCCCGTCGCCCGCGCAAACGACCCGGCAGCCCAGCGCATCAAGCATGCCGCAGGCGACTTCCTGGTTGACCGGGCTGTCTTCCACCAGCAGGACGTCCAGGCCGAGCCTCCGGATGGCGGAGCCCCGGCCTGTGCCGGAGCGCGGGCGCGACGGATCCGCGCGGCCGAGGGCGTGGTCCACGGCCTCGGCGAGACGGGCCCTGCGAACCGGCTTCGGCAGCCACTCATCGGGCTCGCAGGCCACCTCCTCGTTTCCGGTGGTGACGACGGGGGTCAGCATGATGACCGGCACGGCCGCGAGGCCGGAGGTCCGGAGACGCTCCAGAAACTCGGCGCCACTCGTGTCGGGAAGCGCGTGGTCGACGATTACGGCCTCGAACGGGCCGGCGAGCGCGAGGCGCTCCATCGCCCGGCCTCCCGTGCTGACGCGGGCGACGCTGGCGCCCGCGGCCTCCAGCAGTTCGGTGATGGCCTGCGCGGCGGTTTCGTGATCCTGAACCAGCAGGATCGGCACCGCGGCGATCGACCAGGGAGCCTCCTGCTTCGGCGCGCGGGCCGCGCGCGCGAGCGGCAATTCGAACCAGAACGTCGAGCCCTTTCCGAGCTTGCTCGACACGCCGACCTCTCCGCCGAGCAGGTCGACCAGCTGCCGGGTGATGGCGAGGCCCAGACCGGTCCCGCCGTGCTTGCGGGTCTCGAAGGAGTCGACCTGCGTGAACGCCTCGAAGACGTTCTCGATCTCCTCCTCGGGGATGCCGAGACCGGTGTCCTCCACGGCGATGCGCAGACGGAACCCGCGCTCTTCCTCGCCGGTGACGACGGCGTGAACCGCGACGTGGCCCTGTTGGGTGTACTTGATGGCGTTGCCGAGCAGGTTGGTCAGGACCTGCCTGAAGCGAAGCGGGTCGCCGTTGCACCAGGCCGGGACCTTCCCATCCACGTGACACACCAGCTCGAGGCCGCGCTCCTGCGCCCGCGCCGCCAGCAGGTCGCAGACCTCCTCGATGAGATCGACGACGGCGAAGTCCTCGCTGGTGACCTGCAGGCGGCCCGCCTCGATCTTCGAGAAGTCCAGTATGTCGTTGATGATCTCCAGCAGCGCGTCTGCGGAGGAGCGCATCGTGTGCAGCATCTGCAGCTGTCGGCTGTCGAGCTGCGTGTTCTGGAGCAGTTCCGCCATCCCCACGACACCGTTCATCGGCGTGCGGATCTCGTGGCTCATGCGGGCGAGGAAGTCGCCCTTGGCC
>DATHZW010000464.1:0-4317 GCA_035458405.1 Steroidobacteraceae bacterium
ACAGGAACCTGGACGTCAGCACCCTCAAGGAACTGGCGCGGCGCTGGGCGCCCGAAGTGCTCGCCGGCTTCACCAAGAAGTCCTCGCACCTCGCGCTGGACGACATCCGCGACTCCATCGCTGAACTCCGCTACTACCGCCAGCACCTGGTAGCCGAGCCGTTCCGCGGCCCGCAATGAGCCGCGGCGAGGCGGGAAGCGTGGCGAACGAGGCCGGCGCCGTGGAATTCCTCGATGGCGGCTGCCACTGCGGTGCCGTGCGGTTCCGGGTCAGGGCGGCGCGCGACATCGAGGTGATGGACTGCAACTGCTCGATGTGCGCGCGCACCGGCTACCTGCACCTGATCGTCCCGCGGGCCGATTTCGAGTTGCTCTCGGGGGAGGCGGAACTGACGGAGTATCGCTTCAACACCCGCACGGCCCGGCACCTGTTCTGCCGCGTATGCGGTATCAAGTCCTTCTACGTGCCGCGCTCGCACCCGCAGGGGATCAGCGTCAACGCGCGCTGCCTCGATCCAGGATCCGTGCGCAGCATGACCGTCAGTCCCTTCGACGGCCTGCACTGGGAGCAGGCGAGGGCCGCGCTCCAGGACTGAACGAGCGTCCGGCCGCCTCAGTCCGCCGACTGACCCGCCAGGAACAGCCAGGTCTCGACCACGGTGTCGGGATTCAGTGAAATGCTGTCGATTCCCTCGTCGACCAGCCAGCGCGCGAACTCCGGATGGTCCGAGGGACCCTGGCCGCAGATCCCGATGTACTTGCCGGCCTTGCGGCAGGCGCTGATCGCCATGGACAGCAGCGCCTTGACGGAATCGTCGCGCTCGTCGAACGAGGCGGCGACGATGCCCGAATCGCGGTCGAGGCCGAGCGTCAGTTGCGTCATGTCGTTGGAGCCGATGGACATGCCGTCGAAGTGCTCCAGGTAGCGGTCCGCCAGCAGGGCATTGGTCGGCAGTTCGCACATCATGATGACTTTCAGGCCGTTCGTGCCGCGCTTGAGGCCGTTATTGCCGAGCAACTCGACGACCCTGCGACCCTCCTCGACGGTGCGCACGAACGGCACCATGACCTGGACGTTGGTCAGGCCCATCTCGTCGCGGACCTTGGACAGCGCCCGGCACTCCAGTTCGAAGCAGGGGCGGAAGCTCTCGTCCACGTAGCGTGAAGCTCCGCGGAAGCCGAGCATCGGGTTCTCCTCGTGCGGCTCGTACTTCTGTCCGCCGATCAGGTTCGCGTATTCGTTGGACTTGAAGTCCGAAAGCCGGACGATCACCGGCTCGGGCGTGAAGGCGGCGGCGATGCTGGCAATGCCCTCGGCCAGCTTGTCGACGTAGAAGCCCACAGGGTCGTCGTAGCCGGCCATCTGGCGGCGGATCTGCTCCTGGAGCCCGGGCTCCAGTTTGTCGAACTCCAGCAGCGCCCGCGGATGCACGCCGATGGTGCGGTTGATGATGAACTCCAGCCGCGCCAGTCCCACGCCCTTGTTCGGTATCGAGGCGAAGTCGAAGGCCCGGTCGGGGTTGCCGACGTTCATCATGATCTTCACCGGCGACGGCGGCAGCGAGTCGAGCTCGATCTGCTGCTGCTCGAAGTCGAGCTGGCCCTCGAAGATCAGCCCGGTGTCACCCTCCGCACAGGAAACCGTCACCGGCTGTCCCTCGACCAGCACCTTGGTGGCGTCGCCGCAGCCGACCACGGCCGGGATGCCCAGCTCGCGTGCGATGATCGCTGCGTGGCAGGTTCGCCCGCCACGGTTGGTCACGATGGCGGCCGAGCGCTTCATGACCGGCTCCCAGTCCGGATCCGTCATGTCGGTCACCAGCACGTCCCCCGGCTGCACGCGCGACATCTCCTTGACGTCGCGGATGATCCGCGCCGGACCGGCGCCGATGCGCTGGCCGATCGCGCGTCCACTGGCCAGCACGCGCGAGCGTCCCTTCAGCTTGTAGCGCTGGATGGTCCGGCCGGCGCGGCTCTGCACCGTCTCCGGCCGTGCCTGCAGGATGTAGATCGCTCCCGTCGAGCCGTCCTTTCCCCACTCGATGTCCATCGGACAGCCGTAGTGCTTTTCGATGACGAGCGCCTGGCGGGCCAGTTCCACGACGTCCTGGTCGGTGAGGCAGAAGCGGCCGCGTTCCGCCGCGGGCACGTCCACCGTCTCGACGCGACGGGACCCGGAAGGGTCGTCGGCGTAGATCATCTTGCTGGCCTTGGCACCCAGGCTGCGGCGGATGATGGGATAATGACCCTGTTCCACTCCCTGCTTGTGGACGTAGAACTCATCCGGGTTCACCGCGCCCTGGACGACCATTTCGCCAAGGCCGTAAGAGGCGGTAATGAAGATCACGCCGCGAAATCCGGACTCCGTGTCGAGCGTGAACATGACGCCGCTGGCGCCCAGGTCGCTACGGATCATGTGCTGCACGCCCACCGAGATGGCGACCTGCGAGTGGTCGAAGCCCTGGTGGACCCGGTAGGCGATTGCCCGGTCGTTGAAGAGGCTGGCGTACACCTCGTGCATGGACTTGAGGACCTGCTCGTGGCCGCGCACGTTGAGGAAGGTCTCCTGCTGGCCCGCGAAAGAGGCGCCGGGCAGGTCCTCGGCGGTCGCCGAGGAGCGCACCGCCACCGCGATGTCGCGTCCGGCATCCATCTGCTGCCACGCCCGCAGGATCTCCTCCTGCAGGCGGGGGTGGAAAGGCGTTTCGAGAATCCAGCCACGGATCCGCGCACCGCTCGCCGACAGGCGCTCGACGTCATCGATGTCGAGTCCGTCAAGCTCGGCGCGGATCCGCTCCGCCAGCTCGCCCTGCGCCAGGAAGTCGCGGTAGGCCCTGGAGGTCGTGGCAAACCCCCCGGGAACGTCGACGCCGAGCTTGACCAGGTTGCTGATCATCTCGCCGATTGACGCGTTCTTGCCGCCGACGGTTTCCACGTCGCCCATACCGAGCTTGTCGAAGGCAATGATGTAGTCGTTCACGGCTGGTCCTCGGTGTTGGCAGTTCCTGATACGATCGCAGCCCGGGCGCACCACCGGCCGGAAGGAACAGCGGCTTGAGCGGGTAGATGTAACGTGGGCAACAAGCGAACCGTCTTCTTCGTGTCGGACCAGACCGGCGTGACCGCCGAAACTATGGGTCATAGCCTGCTTACGCAGTTCGACGGGCTGGATTTCAAGCCGGTCACTTTGCCATTCATATCGACCGTTGACAAGGCAGAGGAAGCCGTAACGAAGATCAACGCCGTGGCCCTTGAGGACGGCGCCCGGCCGGTCGTCTTCTCGACGCTTGTAAACGACGACGTGCGCACGGTCGTGCGGCAGGCGGATTGCCTCTATCTCGACTTTTTCGACGCTTTCCTGGGACCGATGGAGCAGGAACTCGGCCAGGTCTCGTCCCATGCGCTGGGCCGGGCCCACGGTGTGACGGACCTCGCCGCCTACACGGCCCGGATCAACGCCACCAATTTCGCCATGGCGAACGACGACGGCACCCACACCCGGGAATACGACCGCGCCGATGTGATACTCATCGGCGTTTCCAGGTCCGGCAAGACGCCTACCTGCCTCTACCTGGCGTTGCAGTACGGCGCCTATGCCGCCAACTACCCGCTGGTCGACGACGACCTCGACTCGCGGCAGCTGCCCGCGGTCGTCGCGCCTTACCGTGACAAGCTTTTCGGCCTGACGATCGAGCCGGAACGCCTGCACCAGATCCGGGAGGAGCGGCGCCCCGGCAGCCGCTACGCGTCGATTGCCCAGTGCACCTACGAACTCCGCGCGGCTGAACAACTGTTCGAACGTTTCGGGGTCCCCTACCTCGATACCACCGACTGCTCGATCGAGGAGATCGCCAGCAGGGTGCTGGAGCGGAAGAAGCTCGCGCGCCGTACGCGCCCGTGACCTACGTTACATATTCGTGACTTGTGGCACATTTTGGCCGCCCGGAGCACGCCAGACGCTGTGATATAGTCAAATCATGTTTACGGATTGCCTCTGCGCTGTTTCCTGGCGTACCCGTCCGAGGTCGTTCGTCAGCCTGATGACGCTCTACGAGAGCAACTACATCAGGCTCGGATGGCTGGTGGGCGACCCGCGCAAACTGGCCGACCACGCGGTGTCGGAGGTTGGCGGCGACTGCCCGCTGGAATTGTCGGTGCTGGACCGGGCGCCGTACACCACCACCGTGACCCTGTCCTACCTCTTCGACGAGTCGGGCGCGACCGTCCGCGATCCCGGGCTGGAGCTGCGCATCTATCACGACGCCCGGCTGGCCGAGGCCACCTCGATCGGCCGGCCGCACGCCGGCCTGCGGAGCGT
>DATHZW010000465.1:0-2775 GCA_035458405.1 Steroidobacteraceae bacterium
AACGCCGATCACCGTCAAGTCCGGCGAAGGGCTGAAGATCGGCCCGATCCAGCTGGGCCTGCCAGACGGGACGCTTGCCGTGCGCACCGAACCCGCGGGGGCAGATGTCAGCGTGGCGGGACGTTATCGTGGCCGGTCGCCGCTGACGCTGGCGCTGGCGCCCGGCGTCCCCCACGAGATCGTCGTCAGCCGTGCCGGCTACGTCCCCGTCACGCGCACGCAATCGCTGTCTTCCGGCCAGAGCGCGAGCCTCGCGCTCAGGCTCGAGGCGATTCTCGGCGAGGTGACCGTGCGCGGCCAGCCCGAGGATGCGGAACTGTTCATCGACGGCGTCTCGCGTGGCCCGGCGAACCAGACGGTTTCGTTGCCGGCGGCACCGCACCGGATCGAGGTCCGCAAGGCGGGCCTGGCCGCTCACGTCGCCACGGTCACACCGAAGGCCGGCTTGCCACAGCTTGTCGAGTACAGGCTGACGACCGTCGAGCAGGCGCGCATGGCGCAGATCCCTCCAGTGGTGACGACGGGCCTCGGCCAGGAGCTGAAGCTGGTGCGCGGCGGGCGCTTCGTCATGGGCAGCCCGCGACGCGAGCCGGGACGCCGCTCGAACGAGTCGCAGCGAACGATCGAACTCAAGCGGCCGTTCTACTTCGGCGCCCGGGAAGTGACCAACGAGCATTTCCGCCAGTTCCGTCCGGCGCACGCCTCCGGCATCTTCAAGGAAGAGACCCTCGACCTCGACCGCCAGCCCGCGGTGCGCGTGAGCTGGCAGGATGCCGCGGCCTTCTGCAACTGGCTGTCGGCGAAGGATGGGCTGCCGCCGGCGTATGTCGCGAAGGGCGGCACCCTGGAGCTGGCGGAGCCGGTGACGACCGGGTATCGCATGCCCACCGAGGCCGAGTGGGAGTTCGTCGCCCGCCAGCAGGACGGCGGCGCGACCCGCAAGTACCCCTGGGGCGATTCGCTGCCCGTGGCCGCACGGTCCGGGAATTATGCGGACCAGTCCGCGATCTACCTCACGCCGGTCGTCATCAGCGGCTATGACGACGGCTTCCGGGTCGCCGCGCCGGTCGGCAGCTTCGCCCCGAACGCGCTGGGCATATTCGACCTGGGCGGCAACGTGTCGGAGTGGACGACCGACCGTTATTCAATCTACGTGACCGATCCGGACAAGGTCGTGGTCGACCCGGCAGGGCCCTCACAGGGCCAGACCTGGGTCATCCGCGGGGCAAGCTGGCTCACCGGGCGCACGCCCGAGTTGCGGCTGGCATGGCGCGACGTCGCTGCGGCGGGCAAGGCCGACCTGGGATTCCGCCTGGCGCGGTACGCGGAGTAGGAGGGTGCACATGATGCGCAAGGCCTGGTGGTTGCTGGCTGCGGCGACGATCGCTGGTGGAGCCTGGGCGCTCGATCCACCTCGACCGGCCCCGGCGCCTGCGGCCCAGCCGGCCGAAGGCAAGGACCCGCCGGCACCCGTGCCGGCGCCAGAACCGGCGGCCACGACGGCGGCCCCGGCGCAGGAGCCGGCCGAGCCGGTGGCAGAGGACGAGACCCTGCCGCCGCTGCCCCCGGAAGCGCGGCGAACGGGTCCGACGCCGCAGCGATTCGACCCGACGGAAGAAGTCCGGGCCGATTTCCCGGTATCGTTCCCGTCTGACATCTGAGAGGCCGGCTGACGGCCATGGCGAAACCAATGAAAAAACACTATCCGAGCGAGTTCCTCTTCAGCATCTTCACGCTGCTCGCCGCGACCATCGTCGTGCACGCGCTCTGGGTGGCGCTGGTCCGTCCCAACGCGCAGGCGGTCCTGGTGGCGCAGGCGGCGGCCATGAAGGCCGACCCGGACTACGTCCCGGAGCGGTCGTTGTGGGTGATCGTCAAGGACTACGAACAGGAGTCCTGCCTGATCCTGATGCTGTGGGCGCTTGGCATCATCGGCTACAAGGGACGGGCCGCGATGCGCGAAAGCGCCGCGCTGGAGGAGGACCTCGTCCAGGTCCCGGAGGGCATGCGCATCCTGCCGGAGGACACGCGCGAGTACGCCCGGCAGCTGGAGGCACTGCCGCCGGAGCGCCAGCAGATGCTCACCGTCCGCGCATTGAAGGCCGCGCTGGCGCGATTCGGGGCCACGCGCAGCGTGCAGGACGTCTCCGACGCCGCGCATGCCGTGGTCCAGTCCGAAGCGGAGAGGCTCGACTCCGAGCTGTCGATGATCCGTTACATCGCCTGGGCCATTCCCGCGATCGGCTTCATCGGCACGGTGCGCGGCATCGGTGATGCGCTGGCCGAGGCCCACAAGGCCGTCACCGGGGACATCGCCGGCGTGACGGCGGGACTCGGCGTGGCTTTCAACTCCACGTTCTTCGCCCTGGTGCTGTCCCTGGTGCTGATGTTCCTGCTGCACAACCTGCAGCTAGCCCAGGAGCGGCTGGTGCTCGACTCGGAAACCTATCTCGACCAACGGCTGCTGCGTCACCTGCAGGTGCGTTGACGGTGGCGAGCGTCTCGATCGAGTTGGTCGATGCCGGCCTCGTCGCGGCCCGCGAGGGCCTGGTCTCCGCGCCGAGTCCGGGGATCGCGATGCTCGACTCCGCGGGCGTCACCACCGGCCGGGAGGCTGCGGCACAGTCCCGGCTCAAGCCGGTGTTCGCCTTCGACCGCTTCTGGTCGGAGCTGACGGCCGATCCGCTGCCCAGGCAGCTTCCCGAAGCCGGTTCGCGGGCGGACCTGGCCTACCTGCAGCTGTCGAGGTTCTGGGAGGACGAGGCCGAGCCGGGC
>DATHZW010000466.1:0-3892 GCA_035458405.1 Steroidobacteraceae bacterium
CCGGTGAAGTTCTTGATCTGGCCGAGGCGCGCCTTGCGGTACAGGCCCTTCGTGTCGCGCCTTTCCGCCTCGGCCAGCGTGGTGTCGACATAGACCTCGATGAATTCGCCGTCGGCCACGAGGCTTCGCGCCATGCGCCGCTCCGACCGGAAGGGGGAAATGAACGACACCAGGACGATCAGCCCGGCATCCACCATCAACTTCGAGACCTCGCCCACGCGCCGGATGTTCTCGACACGGTCCGCCTCGGTGAAGCCGAGGTCCTTGTTCAGGCCGTGGCGGACATTGTCGCCGTCAAGCGTGTAGGTGTGCCGACCCATGGCATGCAGCCGCTTTTCCACCAGGTTGGCGATCGTCGACTTGCCGGCCCCGGACAGGCCGGTGAACCACAGCACGCAGGACTTCTGCCCCTTGAGCGCCGCCCGCGCGCGCTTGTTGACGTCGAGCGCCTGCCAGTGGACGTTCTCCGAGCGACGCAGCGCGAAGTGAATCAGCCCCGCGCCGACCGTGTCGTTGGTGATCTTGTCGATGAAGATGAAGCCCCCCGTCTCCCGGTTGTCCTGGTAGGCGTCGAAGGGGATCGGCCGGTCCGTGCTGAGGTTGCAGAGGCCGATCTCGTTGAGCTCGAGCTGCTTCGCCGCGACGTGCTCCATCGTGTTGACGTTGACGCGATGCCGCAGGTCCGTGACGCTGGCGTTGAGCAGCGTCGCGCCGATCTTCATGAGATACGGCCTGCCCGGGAGCATGTGCTCCTCGTGCATCCAGATGACCGTCGCCTGGAACTGGTCGGCCACGCCTGGCGGCGAGGATGCCGCGGCGATCACGTCGCCCCGGCTGACGTCGATCTCGTGCTCCAGCGTCAGGGTGACGGACTGCCCCGCCACCGCGCGCTCCAGGTCGCCGTCCTGGGTCACGATCCGCGCGACCTTGCTCTGCCTGCCCGAGGGCAGCACCCGCACCGGGTCGCCCACGCCCAGGACACCACTGGAGATCGTGCCGGCGAAGCCGCGGAAGTCCTGGTCCGGCCGGTTGACCCACTGTACCGCCAGCCGGAAGGGCCTGTGCTGCAGGTCCTCGTCGATCTCCACGGCCTCGAGATGCTGCATGAGGGTGTGCCCGTAGTACCAGGGCATCCGCTCGCTCGGTTCGGTCACGTTGTCGCCCTTCAGCGCCGACATCGGGATCGCAGTGACGTCGTCGAGGCCCAGCAGCCGCGCAAAATCGCGGTACTCCGCGACGATGGACTCGAAGACCTCGTGGCCATAGCCCACCGCGTCCATCTTGTTGACGGCCAGGACGACGTGCCGGATGCCCAGCAGCGACACGATGTAGCTGTGTCGCCTCGTCTGCTGCAGCACACCCTTGCGGGCATCGACGAGGATGATCGCAAGCTCGGCCGTCGACGCGCCGGTCGCCATGTTGCGCGTGTACTGCTCGTGACCCGGCGTGTCGGCCACGATGAACTTGCGCTTGTCGGTCGAGAAGAAGCGGTAGGCCACGTCGATGGTGATGCCCTGCTCGCGCTCGGCAGACAGACCGTCGACCAGCAGCGCGAAGTCGATGTCGCCACCCTGGGTGCCCACCTTCCTGGAATCGGCCTCGAGCGCCGCCAGCTGGTCCTCAAAGATCAGCTTGGACTCGTACAGCAAGCGCCCGATCAGCGTGCTCTTGCCATCGTCGACGCTGCCGCAGGTGATGAAGCGAAGCAGGCTCTTGTGCTGGTGCGCCTCCAGGTAACGATCGATGTCCTCGGCGATCAGGTCCGACTTGTGCGACATCAGAAGTACCCCTCCTGCTTCTTCTTCTCCATCGAGGCGGCGGCGTCGTGGTCGATCACGCGGCCCTGCCGCTCGGAGGTGGTCGTCAGCAGCATCTCCTGGATGATCGCGGTCAGCGTGTCGGCCTCGCTCTCGATCGCGCCGGTCAGCGGATAGCAGCCAAGCGTCCGGAAGCGGACCTTCCTCGGTTCGGGCCGCTCTCCCGGCAGCAGCGGCATGCGATCGTCGTCCACCATGATGAGGGCGCCGTCGCGCTCCACCACCGGGCGCGTGGCCGCGAAATACAGCGGCACGATCGGGATCTTCTCCAGATAGATGTACTGCCAGATGTCGAGCTCGGTCCAGTTCGAAAGCGGGAATACCCTGAAGCTCTCGCCCTTGTGCTTGCGGGTGTTGTAGAGCCGCCAGAGCTCGGGCCGCTGGCGCTTGGGATCCCAGCGGTGCTGGGCCGAGCGGAATGAGAAAACCCGCTCCTTGGCCCGCGACTTTTCCTCGTCGCGCCGCGCCCCGCCGAAGGCCGCATCGAATTTGTGCTTGTCGAGCGCCTGCTTGAGGGCCTGGGTCTTCATCACGTCGGTATGCAGGGCCGAGCCGTGCGAGAACGGCCCCACCCCCTGGTCGAGCCCCTGCTGGTTGACGTGCACCAGCAGCTTGACGCCGAGTTTCTCGACCATCTGGTCGCGAAACGCGATCATCTCGCGGAACTTCCAGGTCGTATCCACGTGCAGCAACGGAAACGGCGGTTTGGCCGGGTAGAAGGCCTTCATGGCGACATGCAGCATCACCGCGCTGTCCTTGCCGATCGAGTAGAGCATGACCGGGTTTTCGCACTCGGCGACGACCTCACGCATGATGTGGATGCTCTCGGCCTCGAGCCGCTGCAGGTGGGTCAGGGTCGTCATGCGGTCTGGGTGTCCGGGTCGATCTGGCGGATGGCGCGATATGTTAGCCGACCGGGCGCAGTCCGTCTTGGTTCAGCCCCGGCTGCGGTCGGCGGCCACGCCGGCCATGGCCAGCACGCGGCGTGCCCTTTCCACGACCGGCGCGTCGACGAACTCCCCGCCGACCGTCACCACCGCGGTGCCCGCCGCGCGGGCCGACTCGAAGCCGGAGACGACGGCGCGCGCGTGCTCGACCTCCGCCGCGGTGGGCGAGAAGATCTCGTTCGCAAGCGGCACCTGGTCCGGATGGATGCACAGCTTGCCCGCCATGCCGAAGCTGCGGCCGCGGGTGGCAGAGGCCCGAAACCGGCCCGGGTCGCGTATCTCCACGACCACGCTGTCAATCGGCGCCTGCAGTCCGGCCGCTCGCGAGGCGTGGGTCAGCCGCGCACGAATGTAGTCGAGCTCGGCCTCGCCTGGCGAGGGCAGAAGCCCGAGGTCGAGGCTGTAATCGGCCACGCCGAACGACAACCGCCTGATCCGCGGGCAGGCGCCGGCGATCGCGCCGAGCGACTCGACGCCCCGGGCGCTCTCGATCAAGGGCAACAACCCGACGCTGCCGACCGCCATGCCGCGCTCGGTCTCGAGCGCCGCGATGCCCGCATCGACCGCGATCAGTTCCTCGGCCGTCTCCGTCTTCGGCAGCACGACCGCGACCAGGCCCGGACCGACGACCGCGGCAAGATCGGCGCGCCAGTCGGGGCTGGCCCAGGCGTTCACCCTGACGCAGGCCGCCACGCCGCGGGACGCGGCCACTGCCTCGGCGGCCGCGATGCGCGCAGCCGCCTTGTCGCTCGCGGGCACGGCGTCCTCGAGGTCGATGATGACGGCGTCGGCGCCGCAGTCGAAGGCTTTGGCCAGCCGACGCGGGTGATTGCCCGGCACGAACAGCATGCTGCGCATGGTGATGTCCTTTGCTGCCTTCATGGATCGAGGCTCACGCGCTGCTCCAGACGGCTGCGCCACCGGATTGCCAGCCACGCTCCAGGCCCATCGCGTACGTGAAACGGTCGCCCGGATGCTCCGAGACCGAAGCCATGAACAGCTGCCTGCGGGTTCCCCGGTAGCGGCGCACGACGGTCAGGCTGGGCGTCCCGGCTGCGACCTCCAGCGCTTCGCTCATGCCTGCGGGGACCGCCCGGGCCATGATGCTGATGTCCACCGCGGCCACCT
>DATHZW010000467.1:0-3390 GCA_035458405.1 Steroidobacteraceae bacterium
TGGACGAGGTCGTGCCCTTGCTGCTCGCCAGTCGGGGCCGTGCATTCCTGCTGTTTACCTCGCACCGGGCGATGCGCCAGGTGCGGGAGCTTCTGCCCGATCGAATCCCCTATCCCCTGTTCGTGCAGGGTGAGCAGCCCCGCAGCCTCCTGCTGGAGGCCTTCAGGCAGTCGGGTGACGGGGTTTTGCTGGGGACCGCCAGTTTCTGGGAGGGTGTCGACGTCATCGGCGATGCGCTCTCGCTGGTCGTCATCGACAAGTTGCCGTTTGCCGCCCCGGACGACCCGGTCATCGAGGCGAAAAGCGACCTTCTGCGCCGCGCCGGAGAAAACCCCTTCACGCTGCTGTACCTGCCGCAGGCGGTCATCTCGCTCAAGCAGGGCGCCGGGCGGCTGATACGCGACGTCAATGATCGCGGCGTGCTGGTTTTCTGCGACCCGAGAATCCGCACGAAATCCTACGGACAGACCTTTCTCGCCAGCCTTCCGCCGATGGCGCGCGCCGCCGACCGGCAGGAGGCGATAGAATTTCTGGAGTCACTGCATGACCAGGTTGCTTGCCCTCGAAACGTCCTCTGAAGCCTGCTCGGTTGCCCTGAGCCTCGACGGCGAAACCAGGGAACTGCACGAACACGCACCCATGCGGCATGCCGAATTGCTGCTGCCGGCGATCAGCAGCCTGCTGGCGGAGGCCGGGATGAAGGTTTCCGACCTGGACGCGATCGCGTTCGGGCGCGGTCCGGGCAGCTTCACCAGCCTCAGGATCGGCATCGGCGTCGTGCAGGGGCTGGCCTGGGCCGCGGACGTCGGGGTCGTCCCGTGCTCGTCGCTGGCCGCCGTGGCATACGCAGCCGTCAACCGCGCCGGGGGCTTCAGCGGCCAGGTCTGTGTCGCCGTGGATGCGCGCATGCAGGAGGTGTTCAGCGCGGAATTTACCGGCGTGAAGGGCGGTCCACCGCAACACGCGGGTGCGGAACGGGTCTGCGCGGCCGGCGCGGTGCCTCGCCCTGCGTCAGACGCCTGGATCGCGGCAGGCAACGGTTTTGCCCGGTTTTCAGAATTGGCCGGGCTGGCCGGCGACGCCTCCGCGTGTTTCGCAGACCTCTGGCCGCGGGCGTCGTGCATCGCCGATCTGGCGCTCGATTGGCTGAGTCGCCACCCCGCGCTGCCTGCGTCGGGGGCGCAACCCGTCTACATTCGCAATGACGTGGCCGAGAAGCCCACGCCAGGATGATGCCGGCTCCGGGCTGACCCCTCTCGATCAGCGGCCCAGCAGCACGAACGAAGCGAGGCCGATGAAGGCGACGATGCCGATGACATCGGTTACGGTCGTCAGCACGACACCGCCCGCCAGCGCGGGATCGATGGACAGGCGCTTCAGCATGACGGGGACCAGGGCCCCGGCCAGGGCTCCGGCCAGCAGGTTGAGCAGGATTGCCGCCGCCATGACCAGCCCGAGAGGCACGTCGTCGTACCAGAGCATGGCGATCGCGGCGACTATGATCGAGAACACCACTCCGTTCAGCAAGCCGACCGCGAGCTCCTTCCGCAGCAGGGCCGACGTATTGCGCGAACTGACCTGGCCGGTGGCCATGCCGCGCACCATCAGGGTAAGGGTTTGCGTGCCGGCGATGCCGCCCATGCTCATGACGATGGGGAACAGCACCGCGGTGGCCACGATCTGGTCCAGGGTAGGCTCGAAACTGTAGAGCACCATGGCGGCCAACAGCGCGGTGACCAGGTTGACGCCCAGCCAGACCCAGCGCCGCCGCGCCGACTGCACGATGGGCGCGAACATGTCCTCTTCCTCGTCCAGCCCGGCCATGGTCAGCAATGAATGCTCGGCGTCC
Organism: Steroidobacteraceae bacterium; assembly: GCA_035458405.1. Taxonomy (GTDB): domain Bacteria; phylum Pseudomonadota; class Gammaproteobacteria; order Steroidobacterales; family Steroidobacteraceae; genus SG8-30. The sequence goes on from DATHZW010000467.1 coordinate 1,850, forward strand.
TCGCGGATGACGTCGACGACGTCGTCGATCGTGATTCGCCCGAGCAGCACGTCGTTGCCATCGGTCACGGGCGCGGAGACCAGGTCGTAGTGCTCGAACTCCATGGCGACCTGGCTGTCGTGCATGTCCACCGGAATGGCTTCGATGGACGTGTCCATCAGTGCGGCCACCTGGCTGCCCGGATCCCGGGTCAGCAAGTCCGACAGCTTGAGGCTGCCCAGGTAGCGGCCCTGGCGGTCGACCACGAACAACAGGTCGAAAACTTCCGGCAGCTTCTCGCGCAACCGGAGATACCGCAGCACCACGTCCAGGTTGACGTCCGGCCGGATGGTGAGAACGTCCGGATCCATCAAGCCCCCGGCCGAGTCGTCGGGGTAGGAGAGGACATGCACCAACCGCTCGCGGTCCTGGCGGTCGAGGCTGCGCAGCACCTCGCTGATGACGGCATCGGGCAGGTCATCGAGGATGTCGGCGAGATCATCCAGGTCGAGGTCGTCGACTGCGGCGATCAGGTCCTCGGCCGAGGTGTCGCGGATCAGGCTTGCGCGCACCTCGTCATTGACCTCGACCAGCACGTCGCCGTCGAGCTCGGGGTCCGTCAGTTCCCAGACGGCCAGGCGCTTGGCGATGGGCAGCGATTCGAGCAGATCGGCAATTTCTGACTCCGACAGGTTTTTCAGCAGGCCCCTGACCCGGTGCTCGGTGCCTGAATCGAGCGCGTCCGACAGGTAATCGAGGTCGCGCGCGGCTCTTTTTTTCTCGATCTGGTCTGCCATGGCGTACTCCCGGGATAAGCTGGGTCGGGCTGCGGTTGGAAACCGAGCAGGCGCCCGGCTGCTGGCCGGGTCGTGCGCATTATAAGGGAATTGCCCGTGCCGGCGCAGCGCGGGCTCAGTGCCCGCGCTGGGATTCGTCGATGACTTGCAGCAGCGACCGGCCGGCTGCGGCCGGCGCGGTATTGAACCAGTGCGTCAGCGCAGCCTTGGCCTTGGGTATATCGGTTTCCCGGACGACCTGCTTGACCTCCAGCAGCCGGCCCGGATGCATGCTGAAGTCCTTGAGCCCCAATGCCAGCAGCAAGCGGGTGTATTGGCGGTCGCCCGCGACTTCTCCGCACACCGTCACCGGGATCCTCGATGCGTTGGCCTCCCGGAAGATGTGGCGCAGCAGGCGGACCACCCCCGGGTGCTGGGGGTCGTAAAGATGGGTGACCAGTTCGTCGACACGGTCCGCGGCCAACGCGTACTGCAGAAGATCGTTGGTCCCCACCGAGAGGAAATCCAGGTGAGGCGCGAATTCGGGAATCGCCAGCGCGGCAGCCGGAACCTCGATCATGCCGCCCAGAGGCATCCTGGGGTCGTAGGCGATGTCCTGGGCATCCAGTTCCTCCCTGGCCTCGTCCAGCAGCATACGGACCATGCGGATTTCCTGCACGCTGGTCAGCATCGGGATCAGGCAGCGCACCGGCCCCAGCGCGCTGGCGCGCAGGATGGCCCTCAACTGGGCCTTGAACAGATCGGTGTCCCGCAGGCAGAGCCGGA
>DATHZW010000468.1:0-3868 GCA_035458405.1 Steroidobacteraceae bacterium
CGACAGTGGGGGCCAGGCTCGGCCGGAGCTGTACCTCGAGGTCCGCAAGGGAACGGCCGCGCAGGATCCGCGGCGCTGGTTCAGGGGCTCCCGGCCGCAAAACTGACGAAACTGCGGATTACGTCAAAGACTGCGGGAGCCCGCTGACTCAGGCTTGGCCCAGTTCCGGCGGGGGAGCCGCACAAGGACGTTTGGACAGGCGAAACATGGCAGCATCACTTCCACAGCATCTCGCTGGTCCCAGGCCGACGCTGGACCCTTACGGGCACCTGATCCGCATGCTGGTGCCCAGGGCTTCCGGCATCGGCTTCTACGACGGCCACGGAATGCCGCTGTGGGTGTCGGATGACTATGACGGTCCCGACCCGCAGCCGGTGGTCGAAGAGGCGATCGCCGGGGCGCCGGCAGCCACAACCGCCGTAATTGACGGATTCTCCCGCAATTTCGAAGGCGCACCCGCCTACGCGTTCAGGATGCATGACGACTTCGGGCAGATCGTCGGCGTGGCGACGCTGATGACCCGCGACGGCGAGACCCGGCCCTACTCGTTCCTGCTGCAGCTGGTGCAGCCTGCGCTCGAATGCCTGCAGCGGGAACTGATCGCGAGGACCACCCTCGGCAGCCTCAGTCGCGACCTCGACGCCCGCGACGGCGATCTCGACCTGTTGCTGAAGATTTCCCCCGAAGACCCCCAGAACCCCCAGGAAGCCGATGAACTCAGCCTGCTGGTGCAGACCTGCGTGGACCACCTTGGCTGCGTGCTCGGCGCGCTCGTGGTCCCGGAACGCAACGTGGCGATGTGCAAGTCCAGGACCGGCACCAAGCCCGAGGTCGGCATCCTGACGGCGACCCACCGCCACCTGCTGAACTGGTCGCAGCTGCAGCGGCGGCCGCTGCTCATCAACAAGGCGAACACCGCCCAGGGCGGCCTGCCACCCTACAAGATCCTCTCGGTCCCCGTGCGCCACGCCTCCGGCCGCGTCACCGGGTTCCTCGCGATGTTCCGCGCGGCCGACGCCGAGGACTTCGACCTGCGCGCCGAGCGCCTGGCCGAGCTGCTGGCGCGCAAGTCCAGCGCCGTGCTGCAGAACAACTTCGACTCGGCGACCTCGCTGTTGACCCGGCAGGCGTTTGAGCTGCAGGTGCGCGCCGCGCTCGCGGCTGCAGGCGATAGCCCGAGCTGTGTGCTCTACCTCGACGGCGACCGCATGCATGTCGTCAATGACAACTTCGGCATGCACATCGGCGACGAGGTGATCACCAAGATCGCCGAGGTGCTGCGGCGCAAGCCGCGGCCGGGTGCGCTCGCGGCCCGGGTCGCGGGGGACCGGTTCGCGGTCTTCCTGCCAGACTGCAAACTGGAGTTCGCCGAACAGATCGCCGACGCGATCTGCAGGCAGTGCGCCGAACTGTCATATACGCGCGGCGACGCGACCGTGCAGGTTTCGGCCAGCATCGGCGTCGCCGAACTGCAGAATGGGCCGTCGGCTCTCGCACACGGCATGGCCAGCGCCGAAATCGCCTGCAAGGCGGCAAAGGACCGGGGCCGCGGCCGTGTCGAGATCTTCCAGGACGCCGACCAGAGCATCATCAGGCGCCACGCGGACGTGCTCGTCGTCCAGCGCCTGCACGAGGCGCTTGAGAAGGACCGCTTCATGCTCTTCGCCCAGCCGATCCTGCCGCTCGCGGAAGAGGGAGGCGAGCCGCGCTTCGAGCTGCTGCTGCGGATGCTGGACGAGAACGGCGGAATCCTGCCGCCGGAAAAATTCCTCTCGGCGGCCGAGCGCTACCAGATGCTGCCGCAGATAGACCGGTGGGTGATCAGGAACGCCCTGGCCGCGCTCGGGCCACACGCAAGCATGCTGCGGGGCCGGGCGACGCGTTTTTCCATCAACGTGTCCGGCCCGTCGATCGCGGACGAGGCCTTCCTCGGGTACCTGGAGTCGGAGCTGCGCAACTCCCGCCTGCCGCGCGGCTCGATCTGCTTCGAGCTGACCGAGACGGCGGCGGTGTCCAACCTGGCCCGGGCGGACCGCCTGATGCAGCGCATGCGGACGCTCGGCTGCACGTTCGCCCTCGACGATTTCGGTACAGGTCTTTCGTCGCTCACGTACCTCAAGTCGCTGCCCGTGACGACACTGAAGATCGACGGCAGCTTCGTGCGGGACTCGGCCAATAACCCGCGAACCGAGGCCATGGTGCGCGCGATCGCCCAGCTGGCGCACACGATGGGCATGGAGACCGTCGCGGAGTACGTCGAGAGCGACGAATTGCGGATGCGCATGACGACGCTGGGCGTCGATTACGGCCAGGGATTCGCCATCGGCCGGCCCGTGCCGCTGGATGAAGTGCTCGGCGACCTTGCGCTGTACGAGGCGATGGCGGCGTCGGCCTGAGCCGCCGGGGTCATGCCCGGCCCCATGCGGGGACGGGTATGTGCGTGGCGCCGCGCGCGGTAAGATCCTCGCAGCACATGACTTCGGGCGGTGCCCATGCTCCCCACCCGGCGCACGATCCTGACCCTCCTGCTCGGCACCACGCTGGGCTTTGCGCTTGCGACCAGCGGCGGTGTGTTTGCTTCGCGCAAGCCCGCGCCCGCCGACCTCCCCTGGCGGGATGCGCAGCTCATGGCGGAAGTGATCGAGCGGGTGAAGGACGAATACGTCGACGCGGTCGACGACCACGAACTCATGCGGCACGCAATCCGGGGCATGGTGTCCGGGCTCGACGCCCACTCGGCGTTCCTCGATGCCGAGGAGTTCAAGACCCTCAGGGTCGCTAGCGAAGGATCCTATTCGGGGATCGGGATCGAAGTCTCCTACGAGGACGGGCTGATCGTCGTTGTGGCCCCGATAGAAGGCTCTCCCGCGGATCGCGCCGGGCTGCAAACCGGCGACGCGATCATTGCGATCGACGGAACCGAGGTGCGCTCGGCCGGCCTGGAAGACTCGGTCAGGAGAATGCGCGGCGAGCCCGGGACCCTGGTGCGGGTCACGCTGGAACGCGAGGGGCTCGACGAACCGGTCGACTACACGATCGAAAGGGCGCTGATCGACGTTCACAGCGTCCGGCAGGCGCTGCTGGAGCCGGGATACGGCTACCTGCGCATCACCCAGTTCAACGAAACCACGCCGAAGGAACTGGTCGCGCGATTCGACGAGCTGCGCCGCGGATCGGGCGGGCCGCTGGACGGCCTGGTGCTCGACCTGCGCGGCAATCCGGGCGGCGTCCTCGAGGCGGGTGTCGAGGTGGCCGACGCGTTCCTGGATCGCGGACTGATCGTCGCGGCCAGCGGCCGCTCGCGCGACGCGCGTTTCCACATGGACGCCACCGCCGGCGACATCACCGGCGGCGCGCGGATAGCGGTGCTGGTCAACGGCGGATCGGCCTCCGCCTCCGAGATCGTCGCCGGGGCCCTCAGGGACCACGGGCGCGCGGTGCTGGTCGGCAGGAGGACCTTCGGCAAGGGCTCGGTGCAGACGATCCTGCCGCTTGCCGACGGCGAGGCGCTCAAGCTCACGACTTCACACTACTACACGCCTTCGGGCGCCTCCATCAACGGCAAGGGCCTCGTTCCCGATGTCGTCCTGCCCCAGCAGGACCCTGCCGCGCGTTCCGCGACCGGGACGGGCGCCAGATCGCCCGGCGACGACGCCGAGATCCGCGCGGCACTCGAATGGCTCAAGACGGATTCCGAGACGAGACTGGCGGGCGACAGGATCCTCGGGGCGCGGTAGGCGGGGCATGGAACGGGTTACCCCGCGCCGCAGCCGCCGGGCGACATGAGCGCGCAGCGGCACGACCGCGAGAGCCGCGACCCCGGGCGCGCGAAGGCCCGCGCCAGGGACGAACACGCGGCGTTCCTGCG
>DATHZW010000469.1:0-3006 GCA_035458405.1 Steroidobacteraceae bacterium
GCAGTGATCGAGCCCGATGGAGACGACCGCCGCGACATCCGCATCCACCACGTTGACGGCATCGAGCCGGCCGCCGAGCCCGACCTCCAGCACGGCCACCTCGACGCCCGCCGCCTCCAGCAGCACGAAGGCGGCCAGCGCGTTCCACTCGAAGAACGTCAGGCTGGTGTCGCCGCGGGCGGCGTCGATGCGCTCGAACGCGCGCGCGATCTCCTCGTCTCCGGCGCTGCGGCCATCGATCCGGATGCGCTCGTTGTAGCGGATCAGGTGGGGCGACGTGAAGGTCCCGACGCTGTAGCCGCCGGCGCGCAGGATGGCATCCAGGTAGGCGACCACCGAGCCCTTGCCGTTGGTGCCGCCGATCGTCAGGACGCTGTGCGCTAGCCGCCCGATGCCCAGCCGTCCGAGCACGTCGCCGACGCGCTCCAGGCCCAGGTCGATGGACCTGGGATGCAGCGACTGCTGCCAGTCGAGCCACTGCTGCAGCGTGTCGAATCGCAAGCCCGGTTTCACTGGTCGGCCAGCGGCACCTTCATCAGCAGGCGCAGCAGGCTGGCAATCCGGTCGCGCAGGTCGCGGCGGTCGACGATCAGGTCGATCGCGCCGTGCTCGAGCAGGAACTCGCTGCGCTGAAAGCCCTCGGGCAGCGTTTCGCGCACCGTCTGCTCGATCACTCTCGGGCCGGCGAAGCCGATCAGCGCCTTGGGCTCGGCGATGTTGATGTCACCGAGCATGGCGAGGCTGGCGGAGACGCCGCCGGTCGTGGGATCGGTCAGTACGGAAATGAACGGCAGCCGCTCGCGCGCCAGCGCGGCCAGGGCGGCGCTGGTCTTGGCCATCTGCAGCAGCGACAGCAGGCCCTCCTGCATGCGGGCGCCGCCGCTCGACGTGAAGCACACCAGGGGCACGCGGTTACGGATGCAGTGGTCGACGCCACGGACGAAGCGTTCGCCGACCACGGAACCCATCGAGCCGCCGAGGAACAGGAACTCGAAGGCGGCCGCGACCAGGTCCATGCCGTGGAGCTTTCCCGCCATGACGACCAGCGCATCGGCTTCCGAGGTGGCCTTCTGCGCCGCCGCGATGCGATCGCGATAGCGCTTGCTGTCGCGGAACTTCAGGGGATCCTGGGGAGTGACCTCGACGGCCAGTTCGAGTGCCGAATCGGGATCGAAAAAGCGGTTCAGCCGGTCGCGCGCCCCGATGCGCATGTGGTGCGAGCACTTGGGACAGACCTGCAGGTTGCGCTCGACCTCGGGCCGGTACAGCACCGAATCGCAGGTCGGGCACTTCATCCAGAGCCCCTCGGGCACGGATCGCGTGCGACGCTCCGTCTTGATGCGCGAAGGGATGATTTTCTCGAACCAGGTCATCGCGGGGCTCTAAATGACGCTCAGGCGCCCGCGATCATAGCCCATGGGCCAGCCGGGGGGACCGGAAGACGGAATTCCTCGGGGTAGTCGATGCGCAGGAAGTACAGGCCGCTGGCGGGCGCGGTAATGCCGGCCAGGCGCCGGTCACGGCCGGCCAGTACGTCGCCGAGCCAGGCTGCCGGCCGGTCGCCGGTGCCGACGGCGATCAGGGATCCGGCCATGTTCCGCACCATGTGATGCAGGAAGGCATTGGCCTTGACCTCGATGAACACGGTGTCGTCGTGACGCGCGACTGCGATCCTTTCGAGCCTGCGCGTCGCCGTCGGGGACTGGCATTCGGCGGCGCGAAAGGCCGAAAAGTCGTGTTCGCCGAGCAGGCATTGGGCGGCAGCGTGCATGGCGCCTGCGTCCAGCGGCCGATGGATCCAGCAGACGCGCCGCCGCAGCAGCGCTGGACGCACGGCCCGATTCAGGATCACGTAGCGGTAGGTCCGCGCGAGGGCCGAGTAGCGGGCATGGAACCCGGCCGGCACCGGCGCGGCCCAGGTGACGGCGACGTCGGCCGGCAGCAGCCGGTTGGCGCCCAGCGCCCAGCCCCGCATCGTCCGCCGCGAGCGGGTGTCGAAGTGGGCGACCTGCCCCAGGGCGTGGACACCGGCGTCGGTCCGGCCGCCACAGGTGACCGTGACGGGATGATCCGCGACTGCGCCGAGCGCGCGCTCCAGCTCCGCCTGGACGGACACGGCCTCGGCCTGACGCTGCCAGCCGGCGTAGCGGCCCCCGTCGTATTCGACGCCTACGGCGATCCGCTGCGTCATGCCCGCAGTGTCCATGAAAGGGAACCGGTCGGCGCCGGCCACCTGGCCGGACGCGGCCGATCAGGCCCCGGGCAGGGTATCCAGCAAGCGCTGGGCTTCCTGCTTCTGCGAACTGCTGCCTTCCTTGAGCACTTCCTCGAGGATGCTGCGCGCCCCGTCCGGGTCGCCCATGTCGACATAGGCGCGCGCCAGGTCGAGCTTGGTGCCAACCTCGCTCATGGTCACGGGTTCGAGTTCCGACACCTGCGGCAGTTCTTCCAGCGAGATCTGCTCGGTCGCCGAGAAGTCGCTGCCCCGATCGGTCATCGCAGCGCCGACGTCGAGGTCGACTTGCCGGGTCTCTTCGGTCTCGCCCGCCTCGCCCGCCTCCGCCACCTCGGGCGAGATGTCGGAGAGGTCGAAGTCCATTGCCTCACCGTCAGCGGCGGGCAGCATCTGCGCGGATTCATCGGTCGGCGCGATGCGCGTGACGTCGTCCTCCGGCGCGATGTCGGACAGGGCGTCGAGGTCGCCGAGGTCTATGCCGAGGTCGTCCATCGGCATCTCGGCGGTGGTGTCGGCCGGCAACGTCTGCAGGCGCGTTTCCTCGATGGCCGGCAGCTCCGCCGTGGCCATCTCGGCTGCCCGGTCGGAGAGATCCGGCATTTCGGCCGTCGGCGCCTCGCCCAGATCCCCGGAATCCAGGTCGAAATCGAGCGCCTCGGTCTCGCCCGTGACCGCGCTGCTGTCGGATGCGTCGAGCGCCTCGCTAAGGTCGAGGTCGACGCCTTCGTCGCCCTCAGGCGGAGCAAGCAACTCCAGGTCGACGAGGCTGG
>DATHZW010000470.1:0-3706 GCA_035458405.1 Steroidobacteraceae bacterium
CCTGGGCCGTCGTCGGCGTCGGCCTGAAGATGGGTAGTTACTGGGCGGTACTGATCCTGTTGTCGGGCTTCGTCTTCGTGGCGCCCGTCCTGGCGCTCGGCCTCTATTCCATCAGCCGCCAGCTCGATCGCGGGCTGCGGCCGTCGCTGCGGCACTGCTTCGGCGAGCAGCGCCGCAGCCTCGGCACGGCCATGGTCTTCGCGCTGGCGCTGCTGGTCGTGTTCCTGGTCTGGGCACGGGCGGGATCCATGCTGCACGTGTTCTTCCCCGAAGAGGGACATCCGGACTGGAGGCAACTCGCGGGGTTCCTGGCCGTCGGATCCGCGGTGGGGTCCGTCTTCGCCATGGTGACCTTCGCCTTCAGCGCATTCTCGCTGCCGATGATCTGCGACCGCGACGCCGATGCCATCACGGCCGTCGTGACCAGCGTCAACGCCGTGCTGCGGAACAAGCCGGCAATGGCCGTATGGGCCGCGCTGATCGTGGTGCTGACAGCCGTCGGCTTCGCCACGGCGCTGCTCGGCCTGGTCGTGACGATGCCGCTGCTGGGATACGCGACCTGGCACGGCTATCGGGAAACCATCGACGCGAGCGCCTGGCCGGAGAACCAGTAAGGACCAGGAGGTGCCAGGCACCATGTAGTCACCCGACCCCGCTTGTCACCTCGCGGGCAATGGCACTTCACCCGCCAGCCCCATGGCGCGCTCGATCAGACCGCGCTTGAGCGGGCCGGAGCGGTCTGCGAGCGCGAGGCCGGTCCGCCTCGCCCAGGACACGGCCGGATGGTCATGGCCAAACAGCCGCTTCAGGCCGTCCATCAGCGCCATCGCGGGAAGGTTTTCCGCCTTGCGCCAGCGCTCATAGCGGCGCAGCGGCAGGGTGTCGCCGGGATCGGCCCCTTGCGCCAGCCCTTCGCCCAGGGCCTGGGCCAGCGCGGCCGCGTCCATCAAGCCCAGGTTGACGCCCTGACCCGCCAGCGGATGCACGCCGTGAGCTGCGTCGCCGATCAGGGCGATCCGCGTCCGCGTGTAGGACAGGGCATGCAGCAGGCGCAGGGGAAACGCGGCCCTGCGGGTCGTCGCTTCAAGCCGGCCCAGCACCCCGGCCGAGGCGCTGGTGACCTGGGCGGCAAACGAGGCATCGTCGCACTCGAGGAGCGCCGAGGCCTGTGCGGGCGTCGTCGACCAGACCAGCGAGACGCGCCCGTCGGCGAGCGGCAGCAGTGCCAGCGGGCCCGTCGACAGGAACCGCTGCCATGCGGTATCCGAGTGCGGGCGCTCGGGTCGCAGGTGAGTCACGACTGCGTGCTGGCCGTAGTCCCAGCCATGGCTGTCGATGCCCGCAAGCCTGCGCACGGCCGACTCGCCACCGTCCGCCGCGACGACCAGCGCGGCCGTCAGCCTGCGACCCTCCGTGGTCACGACGGAGATGGCGTCGTCCGTCGGGGCCAGCTCCGCGACACCGGACCTCAGCAGCGTCACGCCATGCGCTGCCGCGCGCTCGGTCAACGCCGCCTGGACCGCGCGGTTCTCGACGATGTGTCCCAGGTCCGGCTCGCCCAGTTCCGCCGCGTCGAACCGGATCGAATCGCGCCCTGCGGGCGAGCCCTGCTCGTCCCAGACGACCATGCGCTGATAGGGAGCCGCACCGCGCTCGATGACGCGAGGCCAGGCGCCCGCCCGCTCCAGCATCCGCTGCGAGGCGCGCGACAGGGCGGACACGCGCAGGTCGAAAGCTTCGCCGGCTGCGGGATACGGCACCGTGCGGGGCTCCAGCATCGCGACCCTGAGCCCCTGCGTCGGGCCATAGGCCCCCAGCAGGGCCGCAAAACCGGCGCCGACCATGCCGCCGCCGACGACGAGCACGTCGAAGTCCCGCTTCATGCCAGCGGTACCCCGCGAGCCAGGCGCGGCAGCTTGCCGGCGAGGCCCATCGTCACCCTGGCAAAGGCGTGTTTTGCCGGGCTGACCAGGTCGAACAGCAACAGGCTGGCGGCGCGCGCCGCGCGCACCGGCGCCAGCGGGTTGGCGAAAAGACGCACCAGTCCGTCGGTGAACGCTATGACCGTGCGCCGGTCGGCGCGGCGCCAGTCGGCGTAGCGCTCGAGCACCGCCGCCGCACCCGGGTCGGCTTCGCTGCCCCTCGTTGCCAGGTCGTCGGCGATCACTTCGGCGAGCGTCGCGACGTCCCGCAGGCCGAGGTTGAACCCCTGGCCGGCGATGGGATGCAGGCCCTGGGCGGCGTTACCGATGATGACGGCGCGCGGCGCCACCTGGCGCTCGGAGCGCGTCAGCGAAAGCGGGTAAGCCCAGCGCCTGCCGACCCGCGTGAAGCGCCCGAGGCGGTAGCCGAACTTCTCCTGGAAGGCCGCCAGGAAAGCGTGCTCGTCCAGGGACATCGCGGACCGGGCGGTGCCCGGCGGCAGCGTCCAGACAATCGTGCAGCGGCCATCGGTGAGCGGCAGCACGGCCATCGCCCCCTCCTCGGTGAAGCGCTCATAGGCTACGAAGTCATGAAACTTCTCCGGCACGACGTTGGCGATGATCGCGTGCTGGTCGTAGTCCCAGACCGTGGCATCGATTCCGAGCGCGGCCCGCACCGCGGATTTCGCCCCGTCGGCGGCCACCACCAGCCTCGCCTCCACGCTTCCCCGCCACGCGCCCTCGACCGCCAGCCGCAGGCCGTCTGCCTGCGGCTCGACCGCAGCGACGCTTGCCGGGCAGAGGACCCCGAAGCGCGGGGCATCCCGGCACGCCGCGGCCAGCGCCCTGCCGAGCACCCGGTTGGTGATCGTGTGGCCCAGCGCCGGCACCCCCTGTTCGGCCGCCGACAGGCGCGCCATCGCGAAGTGACCGCGATCCGACACGTGGATGCGCTTGATGGGGGTGGCCTCCGCAGCCAGCGCCGGCCAGACGCCGATCCCCTCGAGGATGCGCCGGCTGCCGTTCGACAGCGCCGTGGTGCGCTCGTCGAAGCTCGGCTGCTCGTCGCTGTCGGCGGGCACGGGCTCGATCACGACGACGTCGAGAGCCAGCCCGCGCAGCGCCGCGGCGAGCGACAGCCCGACCATGCCCCCGCCGACGATCGCGATGTCGCAGCGCCTGATCTTGACCTCGGTGTTCACGGGGACAGTTTACGGCACCCGGTGCGCGTCAGGCTCGGCTCGCACAACGCTGATGCCAGGCGCAGCGACCAGGACGGTCCCCCAGGAGCGACTGCCGGCTTTCCGGGCGAAAAGGAGAAGACCGCTCGTCAGCCGGGGCGCTGGCAAGAGTGATACTCCAGGGCGTGCCATTCACAGAGCCACAGCAAGATTGCACGGGCGTCTGTCGGGGCGGTTCACCCTCGTTCGCTCGGAAAGGCAGAAACTCGCTCCCTCGGGGACCGCCCCTCCACGCCCGTGCGGACGGGTGCCGTGCCCAATGCCAGGGCCGCGGCAAGGGCGGGGTTCCCCCTGGAGCGACTGTCGGCTTTCGGAGCGAAAGGGGGAATACCCCGCCCGCAGCCAGCGGGCCAAAGAGATCCTGCAGGCGCTGCTACGGCGTCATGCCGCAAGAAGTGCCGGACACCGCATTCGAGTTTCAGCCAGAACAGGTGCTGTGCCAGCTGCGTCAGGTACCGGCGGGGTGCTACCTGTAGTGCACGCCCGGCAGGACGCAGAGCATCTCGAACAGCAGGTTGGCGCCCAGCAGGGCCGTATTGCCCG
>DATHZW010000471.1:0-3618 GCA_035458405.1 Steroidobacteraceae bacterium
TAAGAAGGCTGTACCGGCTTTACAACTCACTACTCACCACTCACGACTCACAATATTCTGACTATCCGCCATCCGCCATCCGCCATCCGCCATCCGCTCTCTCATCACCCCGCCACCGCCGCCCCCGCCTCGCCGCCCTGCAGGCGGCCGATCAGCGTCTTCAGGAAGACCCTGTTGAATCGCAGCTGGCAGGCCGGCGAGGCCTGCTCCAGGAGCGTCGAGCTGACCTGCAGGATGGTCACGTCGGTGTCGGCCGAGATGGTCGCCTGGCGCTTGGCGCCCCGGACGTAGCTGGTCTCGCCGAAGCAGCCGCCCGCCTCCAGTCGACCGATTCCCCTGCCGTTGCGGCCGACGCTGCACTGCCCGGCGACGATCACGTAGAAGCGGTCGTCTATCGCACCTTCCTTGACGATTTCCTCGCCCGGGCCGTAGTAATGCCAGCTGCCCGCGCGCAGCACCTCCCAGATTTCCGCCGCGGCGAACTCGTGGAAGAACCGCAGCTTGCGCAGCAGCGCGAAATGCTCCTGGCGGTCGATCTTGTCGGTCTGGCTACGCAGCTGCGAGTGCAGCCTGGCCAGCGCGCCGGCGAATTCCAGGCCGTTCTTGAAGCGGCCTGCCGGGTCCTTCTGCAGCGCCCGGCTGATGACTTCCTCGAGCTCGACGGGCACGTCGCTGCGCAGGCTGTGCAGCGGCGCGGCCGCCGCCAGGACGATCTGGTGCAGCAGCTTGGCCAGCGTGCCGGCACGGAACGGCCTGAACCCGGTGAGCAGCTCGTACATCACCGCGCCAAGCGAGTACAGGTCCGACTGCCCGGTGATGTCCAGCGACTGGACCTGCTCGGGCGACATGTAGCTCGGGCTGCCGGCGATGCCCTCGATGCGCGAGATGTCGGCGTCGGTGAGGATCGCGATGCCGAAGTCGATGACCCGCACGTCGCTGTCGGTGGTCAGCATCAGGTTGCTGGGCTTGATGTCCCGGTGGATCACGCCGCGCGAATGCGCGTAGTGCAGGGCCTTGGCGCACTTGAACATGATGCCGACCACGTCGTCGATGGGCAGCAGGTTGTCCGGGCGGGTATAGGCGGACAGCGTCCGGGCGCCGTGCACGAACTCGGTGACGATGTAGTAGAGGCCGTCTTCCTCGCCCGCATCGTAGATCGGCATGATGTTCGGGTGCTGCAGCATACCCACCATGTGGGCTTCCGACAGGAACATCTTGCGCGCCACGCGGGCACGCTCCGGGTCGTCGACCACGGACTGGTAGACCTTGATGGCGACATCGCGTCCGTAATAGGGGTCGTGCGAAAGGTAGACGGTGCCGGTCGATCCGTGGCCCACCTCGCGAATGATCTCGTACTTGCCCAGCCGGTCGGGAGCGATCGACGCCGGCGCGGCGCCAGGCCGGTGCAGGATGGGAAGCGTTGCGTTCAAGACCAGCAGCCCTCTACTTGCGGGCCGCGGCCATTTTCCGCTGCCGCCCGGGGATCGAAGGCAAGGATATTCAGTTAAATGGCAGTACCTCCGTGAACTGGTTCCCGCTTCCTCCGGACCCGCCGGCGACTCACCGGAAGTGGTCGAATCCGTGAACCACGTCACGCTCGGCCGCCGCACCGTCGACCGTCACGCCAGCGCCCGCGACCACGGCACCGATGCGCGTGATGTCCACGCCCGCAGCCCGCTCCAGTGACGCCGCGTCCACGTCCGGCGGCAGCGTGAACAGCAACTCGTAGTCGTCGCCGCCGGCGAGCGTGAAGCGCCGCGCGGTCTCGGGATCCACGGCGCCCCGCATCGCCGGCGATCGCGGCAGGAGCGTGGAGTCCACCTGCCCGCCGACCCCGCTGGCCTCGCAGAGCTTGGCCAGGTCGCCCACCAGGCCGTCGGAAACGTCGATGCACGCGCTCGCGCGGCCGCGCAACACGAGGCCGAGGCCGACTCGCGGCTCGGGTCGCAGGAAGCTTTGCTTCAACGGCTCGCCGACGCCGGGCGGCGCGTCGAGCCTGCCCTGCAGCACGGCCAGTCCGGCGGCGGCATCGCCGGGCGTCCCGCTGACCCAGATCCCGTCACCGGGCCGCGCCCCGGCGCGCCGCAGGGCCTGGCCCGGCGGCACGAAGCCGGCAATCGCCACGGTCGCAGTCAGCGGCCCGGCCGTCGTATCGCCGCCGACGACTGCGGTGCCGTGCCGGCGGGCCAGTTCGTGCAGTCCCGAGGCGAACTCACGCAGCCATTCGTCCTCGGATGCAGGCAGCGTCAGGGTCAGCAGCGCCCAGGCGGGCTCGGCGCCCATCGCGGCGATGTCGCTGAGGTTGACCGCCAGGACGCGGTGGCCGATGTCGGCCGGCGGCATGCCCGCGGGGAAATGCACGCCCTCGACGATCGTGTCGGCGGCGAGGGCCAGTTCGAGTCCCGGCGGGGGCCGGACCAGGGCCGCGTCGTCGCCGACCCCGAGGATCACGTCGTCGCGGCGGGCCCCGAGGCGGCTCAGGTAGCGATCTATGAGTTCGAATTCACCGATGGGCATGGCGGCCAACGCCGTCTGGCGGCGCGCTCAGGCGACGCCGCGTTCGGGCGCCCGGTGAACCCGCGATGCACGGTCCAGCACCGCGTTGACGAACTTGTGGCCGTCCGTGGCGCCGAAGCGCTTGGCCAGCTCGACCGACTCGTTGATGACCACGCGATAGGGCACGTCGGGGCGCTGCATCAGCTCCCACAGCCCCATGAACAGGATCGCGTGCTCGACCGGGTCGAGCTGCACCGGCGCAATTTCGGCGTGCCGCGCCATTTCTGCGTCGAGCGCTTCCCGCCCGTCCGCGATCTGCGCGAGCGCCTGACGGAAATATTCGCCGTCCGCCTGGCCAAACTCCGGCTGCGCGGCGAACTGCTGGTACACGTCCTGCCAGGGCTGCGAAGCCAGTTGCCACTGGTAGAGCGCCTGCACCAACTGGCGCCGCGCCGCGCTTCGCGCCCGCGTCGCGTGACGGCTGGAAGGAGGCACTCAGGTCTCCAGGCGCCGCAGCAGGGTGGCCAGTTCGATGGCGCTGGCCGCGGCGTCGGCGCCCTTGTTGCCGGCCTTGCCACCCGCCCGGTCGATCGCCTGTTCTGTGTTCTCGGTGGTCAGCACGCCGAAGGCGACCGGGATGCCCGTGTCGCTGGCGACCCGGGCCAGGCCCGACGCGCACTCACCCGCGACATGGTCGAAATGCGAGGTCTCGCCCCGGATCACGGCGCCCAGCGCCACGATCGCGTCGTAACGCCGGCTCACGGCCAGCTTGCGGGCCACCAGCGGCATGTCGAAGGCGCCGGGCACGCGGACGATGTCAATCTGCTTTTCCGACACGCCGTGCCGGCGCAGCAGGTCCAGCGCGCCCTGCACCAGCCGGTCGACGACGAACTCGTTGAAGCGCGAGGCGAGGATCGCGAACCGCAGGTCACGGGCCTGCAGGTCGCCTTCGATGACGCGGGGGTGTTCCATTCGCAGAGTATATCAAGAGGTGCCAGGCACATCCCTGTCCCCTCGGAGGGGACAGGGATGTGCCTGGCACCTGATCCGTCAGTCGACGTATTCGGTGATCTCCAGGCCGAACGCCGAGATGCCGAACATCTGCTTGGGCGCCGACAGCAC
>DATHZW010000472.1:0-2232 GCA_035458405.1 Steroidobacteraceae bacterium
CGTGGCGTTCACCGGCCTGACCCTGGATCAGGGTCACCTCGGCACGCTGCCCCAGGGCACCGTGGAAGTCGGCGAGTTGTCCGCGGTCAATGTCATGCAGCTGGCCTCGGTCACGCTTCCTGAGATCACGGTTACCGCAGCCCGCAGTCCGGCCAGCCAGGTCGCAGCCGCCAAGCCCCGGCCTTCGGCACTCCTGCCGACGCTGGCAGCGGCAGCCCTGACTGCGGCCGATGACAACCAGGCCGGCGCAAACCGCGCTTCCACCCCCAGTGTTCTGCTAAAGTAGTCTGCTAGCAGGCTAAACCAGCGACGGCGCACCATGGAAACCAACTGGAACGAAAGCCAACCCATCTACCGCCAATTGCGGGACCGGGTCGTGGCGATGATCCTCGAGGGCGTCCTGAACGACGGCGATCCCCTGCCCTCGGTGCGCAGCGTCGCGGCGGAATATCGCCTCAACCCGTTGACCGTACTGAAGGGCTACCAGCAGCTGGTGGACGAGCAACTGGTCGAGAAGCGCCGCGGTCGCGGCATGTTCGTCAGCGATGGCGCGCGACGGGCACTGACCAAGGACGAGCGGCAGCGCTTCCTCGAGGACGAATGGCCGCGCATCAGCGCGAGGATCCAGCGCCTCGGCTTCGACATGAAGGACCTGCTGCAAGCGGCCGAAAGCGCCCCGGCGGCCGAACCCACGACGCTGGCGCCGCTCCGTGCGCAGAGCGCGGATACAGACGCGGACAAGGAGGATTCGGGTGTCTAACCTGATAGAAGCCCGGGGCCTGTCGAAGGTCTACGGCTCGACCCACGCGCTCGACGGCGTGAACTTCGAGATTTCGGAAGGGAAGATCGTCGGACTCATCGGGCCGAACGGTGCCGGCAAGACGACCGCGATGAAAGCCATCCTGGGCCTGACCCGCTTCGACGGATCGCTGACGGTCCTGGGCCGCGATCCCTACCGGCATCGGCACGAGATCATGCAGGACGTCTGCTTCATCGCCGACGTCGCGGTCCTGCCGCGCTGGATCAGGGTCCAGCAGGTCGTGGACTTCGTCGGTGCGACGCACCCGCGCTTTCGTCGCGAGGTCTGCGACCAGTTCCTCTCGCGCACCGACATCAAGCGCTCCAGCCGCGTCAGGGAGCTGTCCAAGGGCATGATCACCCAGCTGCACCTGGCGCTGGTGATGGCGATCGACGCAAAGCTGCTGGTGCTGGACGAGCCCACGCTCGGGCTCGACATCCTGATGCGAAAGCAGTTCTACGAGACGCTGCTCAACGAATATTTCGACGGCCAGCGCACCATCCTGGTGACCACGCACCAGGTCGAGGAGGTGGAGCACATCCTCACTGACCTGATGTTCATCAACCGCGGGCGCATCGTGCTCGACGCGTCCATGGACGACGTCGCCGAGCGCTACGCGCAGCTGGCTGTCAAGCCTGACCGGGTCGAGGAAGCCCGCGCCCTGGGGCCGATTGCCGTCCGCCAGGGTCTCGGTCGCGCCCACATGATCTATGACGGCGCCGCGCGTGCGGAGCTGGAGAAACTCGGCGAGGTCGGTGCTCCTTCCGTTGCCGACCTGTTCGTCGCCTTGATGCAGGGAGACCGGTCATGAACCGCTTTGCTTGGCTGGTGCGCCGCGAGTTATGGGAGCATCGCGCCATCTGGATCGCGCCCCTGATCGTGCTCGCCGTCATGCTGGTCGGGGCGGTCACGGGAAACGTCTTCCTCGGCGACGTTCGCGTCAGCGCGGATATCGGGCTCGACGGCAAGCCGACAGGCGAGTCGGGGCTCAGCGAGGAGGACATCGCCGAGCTTTCGTCCATCCGCGGCGCGGAGGATCTCCACAAGCTCGAACGGCTCGAAAAGCTGGAAAAAGCCGCGTCCAGCGGTGAAATGCGCGTCGTGTCGGCGGGCGAGGCGCTCGCCATGGTCTCGCCGGAAAAGCGCCAGAGCCTGCTCGCCATCATCTATGCGGCCGTCGCCGGCCTGATGTTCTTCGTGGTGGGCATCATCGGCTTCTTCTACGCGCTGGATTCGCTCTATGCGGACCGCCGGGACCGCAGCGTGCTGTTCTGGAAGTCGTTGCCGCTGTCCGATACGGAGACCGTGCTGTCCAAGTTCTTCGTGGCCGTAGTGGTCATCCCGGCGGTGGCGGCGGTCGCGTCCATCGCCGGCCAGCTGGTCATGGCGGCCGGAGGCTCGATCAAGCTCGCCTTCATCGGCGGCCCGGCGGG
>DATHZW010000473.1:0-4448 GCA_035458405.1 Steroidobacteraceae bacterium
GGGTTCGATCTTCCGGCCCCTCGCGCCTTCCCGGCAGATGCTGCCTGACACTGTGTGTCCATGTACCATGGCGCGCGTGCAGCAGGTACCCCTCAGAATTGCGGTGACCGGTCACCGGGATCTCGACCCGGCGGACGTCGACGCCTTGCGGCGGACCGTCGAAGGCTTCTGCACCGACCTGCTCCGGCGGCTGCCGGGAATCCATGTCCAGCTGGTATCGGGGATGGCTGACGGGGCCGATCGCATCGCCGCGGAGGCGGCCCTCGCCGCGGGCATGCACGTGCACGCCCTGCTGCCCATGCCGCTGGAGATGTACCTCGACGACTTCGACGCGGCGTCCCAGCAGCACCTGCGGGTCCTGCTGGCGGACGAGCGCGTGAGTTGCACGGAGATAGCCCTTCCCACCGGCATCGACCGCGAGGCGGCCTCGGTCCCGGGCTGGGCGCGCGACGTGCTGTACGTGGAGCTTGCCGAGAGACTCAGCCGCAGCTCCAGCATCCTCATTGCGATGTGGGACGGCGAGGACCGGGGCCTGCCGGGCGGCATCGGCGACACGGTATTGCGATACCTTGGCCTGGTCAGCAAGGACGGTGCGCGACCCGTCCGCAAGCTGCCGCTGGCCGAGGTCAGCCAAACCGCCTCCGACGGCGAGCGGCCGGTCTTGTGGCTGCGCACGCGCCGCAGGGGCGGCAACGGCGAGGATAACCGCCAGGACGGCTTCCTGGGCGTCGGCGACGACGGCGAGGTGGTGGTCACGGGGCGGCAGCTCCCCGCCAGCCTGGCCGAGGAACTCGACAAGCTGGCGGACTATGCGCGGGACGCCGGGGCCCATGCCGATCCGCACAGCCACCCGTGGGGGCTGATCAGCGACGAGGCGACGGCGCTGCGGCCCGTGGCGGCGGAAGCCCTGCGGATCATCGACTTCGAGTACCGCCGGGCCGACCAGCTGGCCATCCACCACCAGCGAAGGTCCGACAGGCTCTTCAAGGCCTTCAGCCTGATGGCGGCGGTCATGGGCTTCCTGTTCCTGGTCTACGCCAAGATCTACCCCGGCAAGCTGTTCCTGGCCAGCTACCTCATCCTGTTCGTCGCGGGTTACTTCATCTTCTCGCACGCCAGCCGCAAGGGCTGGTTTACCCGACACCTGATGTATCGGGCCATCGCGGAGAGCCTCAGGACCCGCTATTACCTCTCGGTCGCGGGGATTCCGTCACTGGGCGTCGAGCAGCACCTCATGCGGTTGCTCGGCGTCAGGCGGATTGCCGGATTCAGCTGGATCGGGCACATCCTGCGCGCCGTGACGCCGGTCGAAGTGGGCGGGGTCAGGAACTCCGAGCGCTGCGTGGAGTGGGTCGGCCGGAACTGGATCGACAGCCAGCTCGCCTACTTCCGGCACAAGGCTCATGCCCTGCATCATGCGCATCACCGCCTCGAGCGATTCAAGCAGTTCATCCTGGTCTCGATGGCCATCGCCGTGACCGCGCTGATGATGTTCAAAGGCGTGCTGACCCACACGGACTTCATGGGGCTGCACCTCAAGACCTACCTGGTTTTCCTGCTCGGCCTGGTCCCGTTCTGGCTGGGCGTCTGGGAGATCTACCAGACGAAGCTGGCGACCAAGGAGCTGGGCTGGCAGTACCAGAACCAGATCTACCAGTTGGAGCGCGCCGCGGCCTCGCTGCAGCACGCCCGGGGCGGCAAGCGGGCTACGAGCATCCTGTGCGAGGCGGCCGAGCGGCTGCTCGCGGACACCTACCTGTGGACGGTGCAGCGGTTCCACCGGGAGCACGAGCCCCCGGCCGCCGGCTGAGCCGGGTCCCGGTCAGTCGATCGTCTTGCCGCAGTGCGGGCATTTTGGCACCAGCACGTGCCTGAGCGACTTCGTCTGCAACATGCGGTCGAGCGTGTCCTTCGGAACGCCCAGGTCGCGACTCAGCCGCGACAGTTCCTCGAACTCCGACGGGTTGACGCTGCCATCGAGCAGCGCGAGGTCGAGCTGCGCGGCCAGCTGGTCGCGGCGGCCCTGCAGTTCCTCGGCAAACCGCGCGGCCAGGATGCCCGCCGGCAGCGCGACCACGCCGACGCCGAGCAACATGATCAACGACGCGAGGATGCGCCCGGCGGTCGTGACCGGCGTGACGTCGCCGTAGCCCACGGTGGTCATCGTCACGACGGCCCACCACAACGACTCGCCGATGCTGCCGAAGCGCTCCGGCTGGGCGGCGTGCTCGACGCCGTACATGAGCGAGGCGGCGACCACGACCAGCACCGCCATGGTGAGCAGTCCGGACAGCAGGGTACGGGCCTCCGCCTGGATCACCAGGATGAAGATGCCCAGGCCCTTGAAGTAATGCGACAGCTTGAGCAGCCGCAGCAGCCGCAGCAGCCGCAGGTAGCGCAGGTCGATGGTCATCATCAGGCCGAGGTACGCCGGCAGGACGGCGGCCAGGTCGATGAGCGCCAGGGGCGAGGCCAGGTAGCGCAGGCGGGCCGACCAGGCCGACCTGCCCCGGTACATCGGACTTTCGGGCGCGACCCAGGCGCGCCACAGGTATTCGATCGTGAACACCGCGATCGAGAAGACTTCGAAGGCGTGGAATGCGGACCGGAATCGCTGGAAGTGCTCGTGGTCGGAGCCGAGGACCACCGCCAGGGCGTTCAGGACGATCAGCGTGACAATCGAGGCCGCGATCCATCGGGAAGCGCGGCTGCCCGAAAACCCGTCCTCGATCAGTCTGTACCAGTGCGCGCGTTGCATGACGGCCGTCTCCCTTCAGCCTTCTCTCCGCGAATCCGGCGGCCTCTCGGCCTGCCGCAGCTCGTCGAGCCACACCACGTCGGTGCTGATCTCGCCATTCGGCAGCAGCTGCAGCCAGCGGAACCCCGGCGGACGCAGGTCCATTACGCAGGTCTCGGTATTCGGCGTGAACTGGGCGCAGGTCGACGGCGTGCTCATCATCCGCATGCCGCGATGAATGCGATCCGAGGCCTGGTGGACATGCCCCCAGAGCACCGCCCGGACGTTATCGTGCCTGTCCAGCACCGCCTCCAGCGCGTCGCCGTTCTGCAACCCCACACCGTCAAGCCAGGGGCTGCCCATCGGGATCGGCTGGTGATGCAGGCAGACGAGTGCGTGCTCGCCCCCGGCGGCCGCGAGTTCCCGGTCGAGCCGTTCCAGTTCGCCGTCTTCGAGCAGGCCCGCATCGCTGTCCTGGAGGTGGCTGTCGAGCATGACGACGCGCCAGCCGGGGAAGCGGAGGCTGCCGCCAAACTGCAGCGGCGGCGACCCCAGCACCGAGGAAAGTATCGAGCGGTCCTCGTGATTGCCGGGAATGCACAGCACCGGAATGCCGATCCCGCTCATGGCCGTGCGAAAGCGCTCGTAGGTGCCGCGCAGGCCGTCCTCTGCGATATCGCCGGTGACCAGGACGGCGTCGAGCGGACCGGGCGACTCGGCCAGGCCCTTCGCCAGGGTTGCGCGGAACGTTGCCGCGGTGTTGACGCCGTAGAGTTCCCGCGACTCGTCCTGGTAGAGATGCGGGTCGGTCAGCTGCAGCAGGCGGACAGGGCGTGCTTGATTCATGATGACAGCGCTCGCAACTCCTGTTCCTTGCGGACGATCCGGTCGGTCAGCACCTTCATGATGTGCAGCGCGAAGTAGGGCGTCTCGTGGACCAGCATGACGAAGCGCCTCTCCGTGATCGGCGCCATGCGACAGGCCGTCTTCGCAACCGCCGTGGTCGTGCGTTTGTGGCTGCCGACGATCGCCATCTCGCCCAGCAGGTCGCCCGCCTGCGACCTGGCGACCGCGCGCTCGCCGACCCGCAGCTCCAGTTCGCCGTCGAGCACGACGTACATGTGGTGGGCCTGGTCCCCTTCGCGAAACACGATGTCGCCTGGGGCAAAAACCTCAATGTCTTCAGACGCTTCGAGAAGCTCCCTGATGTCCACTCTGAAGTAACCTCTGCGCGGTGTCGTGCTGATGATGTCGGTAGTTACGGATACGTGGTCTTTTTCGATTTGCTATTAGCAAGATTGCATATAGTAGCGTGAATATCCCTTACCGGTGCCGACCGGGAGGGGAGCCTATAAACGGTGCTGTGCCACTTGCACGGGCAAGGCAGGACATGGCCCCGGACCAATTATAAGGACCGCCGAACGGTGCGGCGAAGGGGAAGGAATCATGGCGACATTGCGTTTCGAACTGACGGGGCGGTTCCTGGCAGGAATTGCAGCCGCATCGTTGCTGGCGGGGATCAGCATGGACGTTGCTGCGGCCGGTACCTGGGGCAACAGCGGAGCAATCCGGTTGCAGCTTGGTGGGCGCCAGACCAATCAGTTTTTGTATGAGACGCCGCTTGGCGTGGCGACAGCCAGTCAGAAGTTCAAGATTCAGCCAGGCACCAAGTGCTTTCTAGGCTGGGAGTCGGGCACCCCCCTTGTTAGTC
>DATHZW010000474.1:0-6217 GCA_035458405.1 Steroidobacteraceae bacterium
GTTGGTGTCGCCGGGCTTGTTCGAGATCGCCAGTTCCGCCCCCGGCACCCGCAGTTCTATCCGGATCTCGAAGTGGTTGCCCTTGCGGTGGTGCTGGTGCGGCGCGGCCACGAACACGTGGCAACTGGTGATGGAGCCGAAGTGCCGTTCGAGGCGGCTGACCCTTTCGCGAATCCTGGTTTCCGCCGCCGGTGACGGCGCGGTGTCAACGAATGCGATCTCGAGGGGGGTCTGCATTTTCACGTGCCTCCTTGTGCGCGGGGCCTTGTTCCAGCCTAGGCGCCCGAGGACCAACCGGAAGTCGCACATGTACTGAGTGAAAATCGCCCGGCCGCAGGACCCGGGTCGCCGATCACCCTGCACCAGGGTGCCAGGCACCCGCAGGCCCATGATTTTAAAGCGATCCCGGCAGGATCAGGCCTGGCTGGTCGCGGCCGGCACGTGGCTCATCGCGTGCTCGGTGATGGCGGTGATCGTCAACGATGGATTCACGCCCGGGTTGGCCGGGACCGTCGAGCCGTCACAGACCAGGAAATTGCGGTAGCCGAACAGCCGGTTGTGCATGTCGACCACGCCCGTCGCCGCGTCGCGACCGATGACCGCGCCGCCCAGGATGTGGGCCGTCGTCGGGATGTTGGCCCAGGCCTCGAGCAGCATGCTCTGGGCGTAGCCGCCGGTATGTTCGGCAAGCCACTCCGCAGCCCGCTGGCCGGCCTCGATGAAGGTCGGGTTGGGCTTCTCCGGGTCCTGTTCCGTGGTCAACGACACGCCGCCGAACAGGCCGCGCTTCACGCGAAACGCGATCGCGTTGTCCAGGCTCTGCATCACCAGGAAGATCGCAGTGCGCCGCGACCAGCCGACAGGCCATAGCGTCTTCAGGAAAGTGACCGGATGCCTCAGCACGTTGCCGAGCCACATCAGCGGCCGGGTCAGGCGGCTGCCGTCGCCCGTCAGCAGCGTGTACAGCAGCGACATGAAGTCTCCGTGCCGGCCATAGGTCACGAACTCGATGTGCGTGTCGGGCCTGGGGTGGATGCTCGCGCTGATCGCCACGTCGTTCCACGGGCGGGCCATGCCGTCGGGAAGCGTGACGGCGAGGATCGACTCGCTGTTGGTGCGCACCAGTTGCCCGAGCCGGTCGCTGATGCGCGGCAGCGAACCGCCGACCTTGCAGCGCGCCAGCAGGCGGTTGGTCCCCAGGGCGCCGGCGGACATGACGATGCCGCGGGCGGTGAGCGTCCGGCGGTCCTTGCGAAACCATGCGCCCGGGCGCTCGGTCGTGACGACGTAGCCGTCGCTGCCATCCTCCGCGCCGAGCGGGCGGATGTCCACGACCTGCCGCTCCGGCAGGACCTGCACGCCGCGCTTCTCGGCGAACCAGAGGTAGTTCTTGACCAGCGTGTTCTTGGCGCCCTCGCGGCAACCCACCATGCAGGCACCGCAGAACGTGCATCCGGTGCGATCCGGGCCTTCGCCGCCGAAGTAGGGATCCGGCACCGTGGCGCCGGGCTTGCCGAAAAAGACGCCCACCGGCGTCCGGGTGAACGTGTCCTCGACGCCGAACTGGCGTCCGACCTTGCGCAACAGCTGTTGCGAGTCGCTGTCGCGCGGAACTTCCTGGACGCCGAGCATGTGCTCGGCCGTGTCGTAGTGGGGCGCCAGCGCGCCCGCCCAGTCGTTGAGCTCCTGCCATTGCGGGTTGGTGAAGAACGCGGGGGCGGCCCGGTACAGCGTGTTGGCGTAGACGACGCTGCCACCGCCGACGGCCGAGCCGCTGGCGATGAACACGTCCTTGAAGGGCGTCAGCCGGAAGATCCCGCGCAAGCCGACAAACGGCGCCCAGAGGAAGCGCCTGAGGTCCCAGGTCGACTCGGCATAGTCCTCGTCGCGAAAGCGCCTGCCGGCCTCCAGCACCGTCACGCGGTAGCCCTTCTCCGCCAGCCGCAGCGCCGACACGCTGCCGCCGAAGCCGGAGCCGACGATGATCCAGTCATGATCCAGCGAAGTGGCCATCCTCCTGTCCCCCGAACTAGTTTCCGAGGATCTCTGCCAGCGCCGAGCCGATTGCCCCCGAGGGCTGCGCCACCCCGAGGTAGGCCGCCAGTGTCGGAGCGATGTCATAGGGAGTGACGTGACGCGACACTGTCCTCGCCGGCAGTCCATGACCGGCGAAGATGACGGGTACGTGCGCATCGTAGCGCCAGGGCGAGCCGTGCGTCGCAGCCACCGACAGCCCGTCAAAATCGCTTATGAAGGTCTGCGGGGCGAACACGATGTAGATGTCCCCGGATCGGTCGGGATCGTGGTTGTGCAGCACCGCCGCCATCTGCCAGGTGGGCGGCACGCCTCCCGACAGGAGGTCGTGGCTCGATACCGCGAGCGACACCCCCTTGAAATTCATCAGCTCCGCGGCCACCGCCCGCTCGACCTCGGCCTGGTCAAGGCCGAGCTCCCTGATCCGGTCGCGGTTGAGGTAGAGATAGGGGTGAAAGTAGGTCTCGATCAGTTCCTGTCCCAGGCCAAAACGCTTCTTGAGCGCCTCGATCGCGGGCTGGCGGTCCAGCGACCGGGTGTCGAAGTAACCGGCCTCGATACCCTGCGCGTTCAGGTAGCCCGGCACTTCCGGAGTCCCGTGGTCGGCTGACAGGACAACCAGGGTGTTGGCCAGCCCGACGCGCTGGTCGATGAACCGGAACAGCTCCGCCAGCGTGCGGTCCAGGCGGCGCTGGTTATCCTCCGCCTCGAGGCTCGACGGCCCGAACAGGTGATTGACGTAATCGGTCGACGAAAAGCTGATCGCGAGATAATCGGTGACCGGGTCTTCGCCCAGCTTCTCGTTGTCCACCAGCGCCTTGGCGAAATCGAGCGTCAGCTCGTCGCCGGCCGGGCTCAGGGTCAGCAGCGTGGTGAAGTACTTGCCATCGGCGGGTCCGTAGGCGTGCGGGAAGGTCCTGCCCCAGCCGGGAAAGTCGGTCTCCCAGGCCATGTCGTCTGCGCCGCCGAACAGGTAGGCCGTGCGGTCCCCGGCCAGTTCCCACGCGGTGCCGCCATAGCGCGCCGGAAACCGGGCGGCGTTCCACTTGACGACCCAGTCGGGGTAGCGGTCGTAGTAGTAGCTGCTGGTCACGAACTCGCCGGTCGCCTTGGAGAACCAGAAGGCCTTGCCGGCGTGGCCCGCCATCGACACCGCGCCACGGTCCTTGACCGACACGGCGAAGACCTTGGCGCGGCCGCCGCTGCCGCTGGCCAGTTCGTCGCCAAAGGTCGAGACCCGGATCGCCCGCGGCGAACGGCCGTCGCTGCGCGCGGTGCGCTGCGTCGGATCAATTTCACGCGCCGCGTCCACGCCGCCGCCCGCCGTCAGCAGTACGTAGTCCGGGTCCTCGATGTTGTAGCGCAGGGTCCCGTCCTCGCGGTCCAGCCAGACGTTGGCGACCATCCCGTGATCGGCCGGATAGGCGCCGGTCGCAAGCGAGGCGTGGCCGACGATCGTCTCGGTGTTGGCATGCTCGTAAAAGGCGCCGGTGTAGCGCGTCCCCTGCTCCAGCAGGTAGCGCCAGCCGCCCTCCCCGTAGTGCGAGGCGAATCGCCCCGGCAGGTCTGCACGCAATGAGTCGACGGTTATCTGCAGGACCAGTCGGGGTGGGCGGGATTCATCCGCCGATACCATCGTCGGAAGAACCGCCAGCAGCACCACGAGCACAGCCAGTTTCTTCATGTGACCCCGCCCTCGATGACCAGGAGTGAGCTGCCGGATCGAGCCAGGTGCGCCGGGAACCGCAGCAGGGACCCGTGGGTTCCCATGAACCGGGCCGCTCCCGGCCGCGCCCGTGAGACCGTCCTGTCGCCGAGCTCTCGCATCAGCCCCCATCCGTAGGCGCAGGGGGTGGTTGCCCGAGGTCCCTGGATGGCGCCTCGAAAGGACCCGCCTTCGTGCCCGGCATGATCTCGAAGTCCGGCTTGAACGCCACCAGCATGCCCAGCAAGCTGTCGAACACCTTGCTGTCGCCCGTGAACGTCGCCTTGCCACTCTCGATCTGCTTGCTGAAAGTGGCCTGGCCCATCATCACCGTCTCCAGGTCCGCGTGGTTCATGGTGATCGTGAGGTCCGCGTTCGGGGCGCGGAAGCCCTTGATGTTGGTCAGCGCCCCGTTGCTGAGTTCGATTACGTACTCCTCGCCATTGTCGGGCGTCAGGAGATTGATGACGTAGTGCAGTCCCTCGGCCTCGGCGGTCTGGAGGCGAATGCCCAGGTAATCGAGCCAGAGGTCCGTGCCCATGGCGCGGATCACGTCGGGGCTGGCCGCTTTGGGCGTGACGCCCCCGGGTACCCCGTGGCGCAGTTCAAAAGCGGCAGCAAGGAAACTGTTCCGGACGCTGGGGCTCTCCTGCTGGTAGCCGATCTGCTCGAACACGTCTGCCAGCAGGTCCTTCGCCTCCTGGTTGGCGGGCTCGGCGTACACCAGCTTGTTGAGGATTTCCTGCGCGTACAGGTACCTGCCCTCGTCGTACAAGGCCCTGCCCCTGGCGAGGATCGGCTGCGCACCGCCCATCATCTCCACGTACAGCGGCGCGGAATCCTCGGGCGACAGCGGGATCAGCGTCGCCGGGTTGGCGTCCCAGTAGCCCAGGTAGCGATTGACGACCGCGCGGCTGTTGTGCGCCTCGGAGCCGTGATAGCTGTGCGCCGCCCACTGCTTCTGCAGGCTCTCCGGCGGGCGGTAGACGTTGTGGATCTGGTTGATGGTGACGCCCTGGTTGGCCAGGTGCAGGACCTCGTTGTTCAGGTTGGCGTACAGGTCGCGCTGCGCGCGCATCACTTCCTGGACACGGTCGTTGCCGAACCGCGGCCAGCTGTGCGATGCAAACATGACGTCGGCGTCCTGGCCATACAGGTAGAGCGCCTGGTTGATCTTCTTCGACCACTCGAGCGCGTCGCGCACCAGCGCTCCGCGCAGCGTGTAGATGTTGTGGATGGTGCCGGTGATGTTCTCGGCCGCCCAGAACGCCCTGAACTGCGGGAACCAGGTGTTCATCTCGGCCGGCGCCTCGGTGCCCGGCGTGTTCTGGAACACCATCTGCACGCCGTCGATGGTCAGCTCTTCAATGTCTTCCTCGATCACGCGCGTCGGCGCGATCAGGCCCAGGTTGCCGGCGGCGACGTTCTTGCCGATGGACTGGTCGACGTGGCCGAAGGGACTGCGCGGCAACAGCACGCCGTACTGGTAGAACAGGCGTCGCGTCATCGCGTTGCCGGCATAGACGTTCTCGGCCACCGCCTCCCTCATGAACCCGGCCGGCGCGATGATCGGCACCTCGCCGCTCCTGACGTCGGCCTCGTCCACGATCCCGCGGACGCCGCCGAAATGGTCGGCGTGCGAGTGCGAGTAGACGACCGCGACGACGGGACGTTCGCCCAGCTGCTCGTTGACGAACTTCAGCGCCGCCGCCGCCGTCTCCTTGGCAGTCAGGACGTCGAAGACGATCCAGCCGGTGTCGCCCTTGATGAAGCTGATGTTGGCGAGGTCGAAGCCGCGCACCTGGTAGATCCGCCCCGGGACGACCTCGTACAGGCCGTAGGCCATGTTGAGGATCGCCTGGCGCTGCAGGGACGGGTTGACGCTGTCGAAGTCCTTCCCCTGCAGCAGGAATTCGTAGCTGCCCATGTCCCAGGCCACGTTGCCCGCCTCGGCCATGATCCGCCTGTAGGCCGGCGCCGCAATGAAACCGCGCTTCGCCTCCTCGAAGTCCCGCCGGTCTGCAAACGGCAGCGTGGCCCGCAGGCCGTTCTGCAGTTCGATGGTGTATTTCGACGGCGGCTTGCCCTTGGGGTCGAAGTGCCTGCCTTCGATGGCCCCCGGGTCAGTGACCCCGGCGCCGCCACCGGCCGCGAGCGCAACCCCGGTGCCCGCCAGCACGCAGCCTGCGACCGTCAGGAGCCGGGTCCATGAACCGAGGCGGTTTCGTGTGCGCATGGGTGTCATTCTCGCCATCATAGGGACCACACATCGACGGAAACAGGAGACCGGCAAGTCTGCAATGCCCGCCCGGATATTTCCAATGTATTGATTAGTTGATAACAATGCGTCTGGCGTATGAATACTCCACCCGCCGGCGAGCGCCGGCCCGACGCGGGGACCAGCGGAGTAAAGTTCGCGTCCAGCTGGCCGTGCATGACGGCCGAAACGCATAGTGGAGACACCCGATGGGAACAGAA
>DATHZW010000475.1:0-4950 GCA_035458405.1 Steroidobacteraceae bacterium
GATCGACGCCCAGCACCATGAGGTACAGCTGCTGATCTTCCTGGTTGTCGATCTCGAGCCAGACAGGCTGGACCCGCTTCCTGGCAAGCGGCATGGAGAAAGTCCGTTCCGACTCGAGCGGACTGAGTACAACGGCCGACACGCGTACGCGCCCTTCCGCCTGGGTCTCCGCCCGCGCACGGTAGTCGAGCGACGCGGTTTGCCTCGGGGTGCCGGCGCAGCCGGCCAGTATCAGGGCCAGCAGCAGCGCCAGGGTCCCGACAAGGGTCGAGCGGGTGCCGGGTGCGCTCAACCTGAGATTGACCAGCGTGCCTGCACTCTCCATGCGCCCGCCCCTGTTGCTGCGCCGCCAGGAGCCAACTACTCCCGGTTGACAGCCTGGCAGCCAGATATTCCGCCATAACCGGGGTGGCTGCCACCGCATTTTCCGCCGGATTCGCGGAGCAAACGCCGCTGCCCCTTCGGGCTTTCGCTCGCCGGAAAGCGGGCGCCGGGCGGGGAGATCCGAATTTCGGCTCCATGCCGCTTCGGGCATCATGTCGCAGAGGGAGCCAACGACGGATTGCAGTGTTTTCATGAAGCATGCGCGTCTGCTTTGCCTGGTCCTGCTGGCCGCGATCGTTGCCGGCTGCGCCAGCCAGCGCTTCCAGCAAGCGCCTCGCCCGCAAGCGGAATTCGCGCTGCCGCCGCAGCCCGCCGACTTCCTTGCACCGACCGAATCGGCGATTGCGGCACGGCACGGCGCCGATTTTTCCGGCTTCGAACTGCTCGATACCAATGAGGACGGCCTGCGCTGGCGACTTGCGTTGCTCGACTCCGCCCGGCGCTCGATCGACATCCAGTACTACCTCTGGTACGGCGACGCCGCGGGCCTGCTGATCCTGGAACACGTGCTCGCCGCTGCCGACCGCGGCGTGAAGGTGCGCCTGCTGGTGGACGACATCAACATGATGCTGCGGGACGCGAGCACCATCAGGCTGCGCGATAAGGCGGCGGCGCTGCTCGACTCCCACCCCAATATCGAGCTCCGCGTGTTCAACCCGTGGTCACGGCGCGGCCTCGTCAATCGCGCCGGCGAGATGCTGACCGACATGCGCCGGCTCAACCAGCGCATGCACCACAAGATGCTGGTCGCGGACAACCGCGCAGCAATCGTTGGCGGCCGCAACATCGGCGACGAGTACCTGGGCCTGAACCGGGACTTCAACTTCCACGACCTCGACGTCCTGGGTATCGGCCCGGTCGCGCGCCAGGCGTCCGGCGTGTTCGATGCCTTCTGGAACAGCGAGTGGGTCCTGCCCGCCTCGGCCCTGGACATCGAGGCGACCCCGGCGGCCGCGGCCCACGCCCGCACCGAACTCCAGGCACGATTGCGCGCCATGAAGTCGCTGCAGCGCTTCCCGGTCGAGCCGCAGGACTGGACACGGGAGTTCGAGGCCCTTGGGGAGCGTCTCAAGCCCGGGACCAGCGAGATCCTGACCGACGTGCCGAAAGCGGGCGGGATTGCCCAGGACATGATCGCCGCCGTGCGCGAACTGATGGCTTCGGCAGAACGGGAGCTGCTGATCATCAACGCCTACATCATTCCCTACGACAAGGGGATCGGAATCCTGCGCGAACTGGCCGACGGCGGCGTCAGGGTCCGGATCCTCACCAACTCGCTGGCGTCGCACGACGTTCCGGCCGTCAACAGCCACTACAAGCAGCGACGCCGCGCCATCCTCGAGGCGGGCGCAGAGCTGTATGAAATGCGTCACGACGCCGCGATACAGGCCGCGGTGGCCGACACGCCGCCGGTGAGCGCGGAGTTCATGGGACTGCACTCGAAGGCAATGGTCGTCGACCGCCGGCGCTCCTATATCGGCTCGATGAACTTCGACCCCCGCTCCGCGGCCATCAACACCGAAATGGGCGCGGTCATCGACAGCCCCGGGCTGGCGGAGGAACTCGCCCGGCTCATTGAGCGCGACATGCAGCCTGAGAACAGCTGGCAGGTGCAACTGACCGAGGCCGGCAAGCTCCGGTGGACCTCGAGTGACGCCGTCGTCACCCGTCAACCGGCCAGGAACCGGTGGCAGCGCGTGCAGGATGTCTTCTTCATGATGTTCCCGGCATCCCTGTACTGAACGATGCCGGCAAGCTGTCTTCGTCTCGCCGGACGCGCGGATCCCGGAGCCCAGGCCCGGGATGTTGCATCGGATCCGGACGGCCACGTTACAATCGGCGGCGGTTGGGCCACAGGATGCCGCGGCGCAATGCATGGCGTAATGACGACCAGTGCGGGCGGCGGCATCAGCGCGGCCGGTCTTCCAGGGATTTCCCGACATCTGGCCACGCTCGACATGGCCTCTCAACGGAACGGAGCATGCATCATGGGCTTTTCAACTCAGACTTCCGTCGGCGACCTGCTCGACAACGAGTCAACCAAGGCCATACTCGAGCAGGTGTTGCCCGGCATCGCCAGCCACCCACAGATCGGCATGGCGCGAGGCATGTCCCTGGCCATGGCGGCCCAGTTCTCCGGCGGACTGATCACCCAGGACGCGCTCGACCAGATCGATACCGCGCTCAAGGCCCTGGGCTGAAGCGACACCCGTCCCGGCCGGGATGTCTCAGGCCGGGTGACCGGCCGCGACTTGCAACAGCGCACGCTGCCAGCATGATGGAGGATCGCCTCCCGGGAGGCCCTTCTTCGGCCCCGCCCGGTCCGCGCCCGTGACGCCGCTCGGGAGCGACTGTCGAGCCTTGTGCCGCCGGGAGCAACATCAATGATCGAGGATCGCTGCCACATCGAAACCCCCGACGGGCGGATGGACAGCTTCATCACGCATCCTCGACAGGGCGGGCCATTTCCCGTCGTGCTTTTCTACATGGACTCGCTGGGAGTACGCGAAGAATTGCGCGACATGGCAAGGCGCGTTGCTGCGGCTGGCTACTACGTCGTCCTGCCGAATCTGTATTACCGTCGAGCCCAGCCGCCAATGAAGGCCCGGGATGAAAAGCGCCTCGATTACCCGGTCCACGGCGACCAGCAACTGAACATCGATAGGGTCATGCGGGATACGGCGGCGATGCTCGCCCATGTCGATGCCCAACCACAGGCCGCTGCTGAACTTGTGGGCGCCGTCGGCTACTGCATGAGCGGAGCGTTCGTGCTTGCTGCCGCTGGTCACTTCCCTGGCCGCATCAGCTGCGCCGCGTCCATCCACGGCGTCGACCTGCTGACGCAGGGTGATGATTCACCACACTTGCTTGCAGACCGGGTGCGGGGAGAACTGTACTTTGCCTGCGCTGAACTTGACGACTACGTGCCGGCCTCGGTGATCGGCAGGCTGGATGCGCATCTGGCGGATTCCGGCGCGAACTACCGCGTGGAGTGGTACCCGGGCGCGCGGCACGGCTTCGCCTTCGTTGAGCGCACAGATGCTTATGATCGACCGAGCGCCGAGCGGCACTGGGAACGCCTGTTCTCGTTGTTCGAGCGGAACCTCCGCGTCAAGCCGACACGATAGTGTGCCGGACCGGGCACAGGACATCGGCCGGAAGCGCTTTCAGAGGCCGGCGAGCACCCCGACGCCCCACCCGATCAGCAGCACGCCGAGCAGCTTGGCGGTTCGCGGACCGCCGGGCAGCAGCTTCTCAGCCGCGACATAGATCGCCAACCCGACGATCCAGTAGAGGTTCATCACGCCGCCAACAAACAACAGGCCCATCAGGAACCAGCAGCATCCCAGGCAAAACAGGCCATGATGCATCCCCATCATCGTGGCGCCGATATTTCCCGCCCGGCGACGCTCGGTGAGGAACTGCACCGGCGAGCGACAGTGGCTGAGGCACGCGGATTTCCAAGGTGAGAATTGCCACACCCCCGCGACCACCAATATGGCGCCGGCCAGCAGGTCGCTGGCGCTCACCATCATCGGCGTCAGCCATCCCAGTGTCTCGAGACCCCATTGGGCACCCGTGGCCAACAGGCTGAAAAGCGCCCAGACAAGCAGGTATCCCGTGGTAAAGGCGGCTGCCGAGCCGTAGGGCGCCTGGTCCAGGCGAGACCGGCGATTGATTCCTGCCGCGAGCAGGATCACCGGTGTGGCGCTGGGGAGCATCATGGCGATCATCATGATCCACCACATGAAGAACATCAGTACCGCGTAGGAGAACCCCCACTGCACGTGCTGCATCATCGGCATGGGCATCATGGAGTGCCGGGTCATCTCCATGGCGCTCATCCCCATGCCTGCACCGGCCAGCAGATAAGCCCACGCAAGAACCGTCACCAATGCCAGTGCCGTGACGACGATCGCACGGTCGCGCCGCAGGGCACGCTCGAGAACGTCACTCACTACAGGCTACTGGACGTGGGCCGGACCGTTGCCAGACTGGTCGAGGTAAGTGAATTGGCCGTAGGAGTTCTTCAGCGTCATCGAGATAGGGCCGGTGATGGTGCTCGAAGCGTTGCCAATGTCGGCCGTCTCGAACTCGATACCGTCTGGGCAGCGGATCTGCACCCGGTGCGAGGCACCGTTGAAGGGATTCCTGAGCGGTTCGCCAGTCGCTTCCAGGTACCCGGGGATGAATACGCGGGCGGTGCGGGCTTCCCGGTCCACCGAAAACTCGATCGGCAGGCTCAGGTCCTCGAGAATGGTATCCGACATGGCATGGAACACCCACCAGTGATTGGCTCCCTCCCTGGTCTCGGCACCCTTGACGATCCGGGAGATGGCATCACGCTGTTCCGGCGTGGCGCTCGGATCAATCACCGCCTGCATCGTGCCCTTGCCTTCGAAGACGGGGCCGGGCCAGGTAAAGAACAAGGCGACCGTGACCCCGCTCAAGTCCACATCGCCAAAGTGGCCCCGATCGACGCGGAAGACCTCGACGCCCTGACAGTAATTGTGCGTGGGCAAAACCTCGAACTGACAAGGGCACCAGTGATCGCAGTTGCAATTG
>DATHZW010000476.1:0-4558 GCA_035458405.1 Steroidobacteraceae bacterium
CACGGAGACAGAAACCCCGGCGCGGGGCCGGGGCTTCTTTCGACTTATTGGTAGCGGGGGCAGGATTTGAACCTGCGACCTTCGGGTTATGAGCCCGACGAGCTGCCAGACTGCTCCACCCCGCAACCGAGCCGTTAATTATAGTGGGCGGTCAGTCCAGTAGCAACTATCGTGGAATGACGCTGGCGCAGACCTGCAACAGCCAGCCGGGCAGCAGCCCAAGAGCCAGGACCAGCAGGGCGTTGGCGCTCAAAACCAGCCGGAATCCGGCACTTGCCTCGATCGGCGCCTGGTCCTCCGGCGCGTCGAAATACATCAGCTTGACCACCCGCAAGTAGTAGAACGCCCCGATCACCGAGAAGAACACCGCGGCCACGGCCAGCGAGGTGAGCCCGATGTTCAGGACTGCGGAGATGACCTGCACCTTGGCCCAGAAGCCGACCATGGGGGGTACACCCGCCGTACCGAACATCAGTAGCAGCATCACGAATGCGAACCAGGGGCTGCGCTGGTTCAGGCCCTTGAAATCGTCCAGTTCGTCGGCCTCGAAGCCCTGCCGCGACAGCAACAGGATCACGCCGAACGAGCCGGTCGCCATGATCACGTAGGTCAGCGTGTAGAACATCGCCGCCTGATAGCCCTCGACCGTCCCGGCGACAAAGCCGAGCAGGATGAAGCCCACGTGCGAGATGGTCGAATAGGCCAGCATGCGTTTGATGTTGGTCTGGGCGATGGCAATGACGTTGCCGAGGCCCATCGACAATACCGACAACACGACGAGCATGCCCTGCCAGGCCTCCGTCATGCCGCCCAGGCCCTCCGCCAGCACGCGCATGGTCAGGGCGAACGACGCGATCTTGGGCGCCGAGCCGATGAACAGCGTCACCGCCGTGGGAGCACCGTGATAGACGTCGGGTATCCACATGTGAAACGGCACGGCACCAAACTTGAAGGCCACGCCGACGACGATGAACGCCAGCCCGAACAGCAATCCGATGTTGTGGGCATTGGCACTCGTCAGGGTCGCCCCCAGCCAGTCCAGCCGGAAGGTCCCGGTGACGCCATAGACGATGGAAATTCCGTACAGCAGCGTGCCGGAGGCGATTGCCCCCAGCACGAAGTACTTCATCGCCGACTCGGCGGCCACGCTGTTGTCGCGGTCAAAGGCCACCATCGCATACAGCGAAAGCGACAGGATCTCGATGCCCAGGTACATGCTCAGCAGGCTGCCGGCCGAGATCATGACATTCATGCCCAGCACGGCAAACAACGCCAGCACGAAATACTCGCCCTTGAACAGGCCGCGCCGGTCGAGGTAGTCGCGCGAATACAGCAGCGCCACGGCCACCACCGCGTAGTTGACCAGCTTCAGCACCGTGCCCATCGGGTCGGCGACGTAATGGCCGAACAACGCGATGGTTCGCCCCCCTACTCCGTACTTCGACGTCATCACCGCGGCGCCGGCCAGCGCGACGATGGACAGCACAAAGGTGATCCAGCGCTGCCTGTCGCCCAGGGCCAGGTCGACCAGCAGCACGGCGCAGGCCGCGGCCAGCAGGAACACTTCCGCGCTGGCGGGTGCGAGGTCGGTCCAAGTCAGTACCTGATTCATTGCAGATTCACCCGCCGACTCCCAGCTTGCTGACCAGCAGCTGCTGGACCAGCTGCTCGACCGTAGGCCGCATCACGTCGAGCAACGGCGCGGGATACAGGCCCAGCGCCAGGACTGCCACGGCCAGCACGGCCAGCACGGCGAACTCGCGGCGGTTCACGTCCTTGAGGGAGGCCACGCCGTCGTTGGCCACCTCGCCCCACACCACTCGCTTGACCAGCCAGAGCGTATAGGCCGCGCCGAGGACCAGGGTCGTGGCGGCGACAAAGGCATACCAGAAGTTCGCCTTGAAGCTGGCGATGATCACCAGGAACTCGCCGACGAAGCCGGAGGTGCCCGGCAGCCCGGCATTGGCCATGGCGAACAGCACCATGAAGAAAGCGAAAACCGGCATGGTGTTCACCACCCCGCCGTAGGCGGAAATCTCCCGCGTGTGCAGGCGGTCGTACAGCACGCCTACGCAGAAGAACATGGCGCCGGACACCAGGCCGTGGGAGATCATCTGCACCATCGCGCCGTCGATGCCCATGCCAATGCCGCTCGCCGAGCCCGTGTTCTGCACGATGTCGAAGGCCAGGAAGCAGCCCAGCGTCACGAAGCCCATGTGGGCGATGGACGAATAGGCGATCAGCTTCTTCATGTCCTGCTGCACCAGCGCCACGAAGCCGATGTAGGCGACCGCGATCAGGGACAGCGCAATGATCAGCCAATCGAGTTCGCGGCTGGCGTCGGGCGTGATCGGCAGGCTGAAGCGCAGGAAGCCATAGCCGCCCATCTTCAGCATGATGGCCGCCAGCACCACCGAGCCGCCCGTCGGCGCCTCGACGTGCGCATCCGGCAACCAGGTGTGCACCGGCCACATCGGGATCTTCACGGCAAAGGCCGCGAAGAAGGCCAGGAAAATCAGCATCTGCTCGGTCATGCCCAGCGGCATCTGCTGGAAGGCGCCGATCTCGTAGCTGCCCGACTGCAGGTGCAGGTAGATCAGCGCGACCAGCATCAACACGGAGCCCAGGAAGGTGTAGAGGAAGAACTTGATCGTCGCGTAGACGCGACGCACGCCGCCCCAGACGCCGATGATGATGAACATCGGGATCAGCATCGCTTCCCAGAACACGTAGAACAGCAGTGCGTCGAGGGCCGAGAACACGCCGATCATCAGCCCTTCCATGATCAGGAAGGCCGCAAAATACTGTGCCGGCTTCTTCTCGATCACCTTCCAGGCCGCAACGACCACCAATGGCGTGATGAACGTCGTCAGCAGCACGAGCGGCATCGCGATGCCGTCGACGCCAAGGTGGTACCAGGCGTTGATCACGCCGATCCAGGGCACACGCTCGACGAACTGCATGGCGGCCGTCGTGGTGTCGAAGTCCGCCCACAACGGCAGGCTGAGCGCAAAGGTCGCGGCCGATACGGCCAGCGCCGCCCAGCGCGAGGCCTGCACCCTGCGCTCGCCCAGGGCCAGCACGGCCAGGCCGCCCGCGATGGGCAGCCAGATCAGCCAGCTGAGCAGCGGAAAACCCTGACTCATCTCAGCCACCGCCGATCGCGAGCAGGAAAGCCGGCCATTGAATGCGCGCTCGACATGATCAGCCCTTGATCAACAGCCAGGCGAGAAGCATCGACAGGCCGATGATCATCGCGAAGGCATAGTGGTAGAGGTAACCGGTCTGCATCTGGCGAACGACGGCGGACATGCGGGCCACCATGTTGGCCGAGCCGTTGACCAGCCAGCCGTCGATGATGTTTTCGTCGCCGCGCTTCCACAGGTTGCGCCCGAAGCTGCGCGCGCCGGTGGCGATGACGTTCTCGTTGAACCAGTCGAAGTAGTACTTGTTCGCCAGCACGGCGTAGAGCCGGGCGAAGCGTCGCTCCAGCATGCCGGGAATGTCGGGACGCCTCAGGTACAGGAACCAGGCGGTCAGCACGCCCGCTGCGGCCAGGTAGATGCCCGGTGAACCGGCCTCGTGCACGATGAAGCCCAGGGCGCCATGGAAATCGGCGCCGATTTCCGCCAGCGGGCCGTCCGGCGACTGGCTGATCGCACCGGCAAAGAAGTCGCCGAACACCACCGGCCCCACTGTCAGCCAGCCGATCGCAATCGACGGAATCGCGAGCAGGACCAGCGGCAGGGTCACGACCAGCGGGCTCTCGTGCAGGTGCT
This sequence comes from Steroidobacteraceae bacterium, assembly GCA_035458405.1. GTDB lineage: Bacteria > Pseudomonadota > Gammaproteobacteria > Steroidobacterales > Steroidobacteraceae > SG8-30. The sequence goes on from DATHZW010000476.1 coordinate 3,780, forward strand.
CGCGTGTGTGCTCGTCCATCCGTTCCTTGCCGTGGAACGTCATGAAGACCAGCCGGAAGCTGTAGAGCGCCGTGACGAACACGCCCAGCAGCACGCACCAGTAGGCGTAGGTCGAGCCCTCCAGGCGCGACTCATGGACCGCCTCGATGATGATGTCCTTGGAAAAAAACCCTGACAGGCCGGGAAACCCGATCAGCGCCAGCGAGCCGATGACGGTCGTCCAGTAGGTCACGGGCAGGTACTTGCGCAGCCCGCCCATGCGGCGCATGTCCTGCTCGTGGTGCATCGCGATGATCACGGAACCCGCCGCCAGGAACAGCAGCGCCTTGAAGAAGGCGTGCGTCATCAGGTGGAAGATGCCCGCGGCGTAGGCGCCGGCGCCGAGGGCGACGGTCATGTAGCCGAGCTGGGACAACGTGGAATAGGCGATCACGCGCTTGATGTCGTTGTTGACCAGTCCCAGCAGCCCCATGAACAGCGCCGTAGTCGCCCCGATGACCAGGATGAATGACAGCGCCGCCTCGGACAGCTGGAAGATCGGCGACAGCCGCGCCACCATGAAGATGCCGGCCGTGACCATGGTCGCCGCATGGATCAGGGCCGAAATCGGCGTGGGGCCTTCCATCGAATCCGGCAGCCAGACGTGCAACGGCACCTGCGCCGACTTGCCCATCGCGCCGATGAACAACAGGATGCAGATGATCGTCAAAGCGTCCCACTCGATGCCGAGGAAGGACAGGGTGGTGCCGGCCATCTGTGGCGCGGCCGCGAAAATCGTA
>DATHZW010000477.1:0-7835 GCA_035458405.1 Steroidobacteraceae bacterium
ATTGAACCGGATGCGCGACTTCGTGAACGCCGGCCGAGCCGTCCGGCCTGCGCGGGACCTGATCACACGGATCCAGCTGGTGGCGCGCGGCGCCACGCCGGAGCCCATCGTCGAGCCGCAGGTCGAGATGCCGTCGGCCGAAGCGCCGTACGAAGAGCCCGCGGTCACGGAGCCCGCCGCGGAGTCGATGGAAGAAGCACCGCCGCCCGAACCGGAGGCCGGCGTGCCGGGCGTCGAAGAGCAAGCCGCCGCGATGGAACTGGCGGGCGCCGGGGAATCCGTCGCGACGCGGCCGGCGGAGCAGCCGCCGGTGCTGCCGGGTCGCGAGGCCGGGGCGGAGCGTGCCGAGATGGCGCGGGTGGATGCCGACCTGCTCGACACCATGCTCAACAATGCCGGCGAGGTGAGCATCTTCCGGTCGCGGCTGGAGCAGCAGCTGTCCTCGGTCGACTTCAACCTGGTGGAGCTGGCCAGGGTCGTGCAGCGCCTCAAGGAGCAGCTGCGCAAGCTCGAGATGGAGACCGAGGCGCAGATCCTGCACCGCCACGTCGACACCGCGCCCAGGCGCACCGATTTCGACCCGCTGGAGCTCGATCGCTACTCGGCGATCCAGCAGTACTCGCGCGCATTGGGCGAGACGGCTGCGGACGTAGCCAGCATCCAGGGCCTGCTCGGCAGCCTGACGCGAGAGGCGCAGAACCTGCTGATCCAGCAAGGCCGGATCGTCTCCGACCTGCAGAACAGCCTCATGCGCACGCGCATGGTGCCGTTCCAGCGCCACGTGCAACGCCTCACCCGTATCGTCCGGCAGGCCGCGGCGGAAGCCGGCAAGCGTGCCGACCTGACGGTGACCGGCGCGGCCGGCGAGCTCGATCGCCAGGTGCTGGACCGGATGCTGCCGGCCTTCGAGCACCTGGTGCGCAACGCGGTGGTCCACGGCATCGAGTCGCCCGAGGAGCGCGTGCGCGCAGGGAAACCCGAGGCGGGCCGCATCGAACTGGCGCTCAGGCGCGAGGGATCGGAAGTGGTGATCGTCGTCTCCGACGACGGCGCGGGCATCAACCTGCGCGCGGTGCGCGAGAAGGCGATGGCGCTTGGCATCGTGTCGCCGAAGCAGGAACTTTCCGACGAGCAGGCGACCCAGCTGATCCTCGAGCCGGGCTTCACCACGGCTGGCCGCGTCACTCAGTCGGCGGGCCGCGGCGTCGGCATGGACGTCGTCGTGACCGAGATCAAGAAGCTCGGCGGGGCGTTGTTCATCGAGTCCGAGGAGGGGCGCGGCACGCGCTTCACCGTCCGGCTGCCGTTCACGCTGGCCATCAGCCAGGCGCTCGTGGTGCGCGCCGGCGACGAGTTCTTCGCGCTACCGCTGCCGACCGTCGAGGGCGTCGTTCGCGTGCCCGCGGCCGAGGTGCAGCGGCAGCTCGTCGCCGATTCCGCCGCGTTCGAGTACGGCGGCCAGCAGTACCGCTTCCAGCACCTGTCGACCTTCGTCGGTGGCGAGGCGGCGGGCCCCGCCGAGCATGATCCGGCCGTGCCGGTCATCCTGATACGGGCGGGCGAGCATTCAACCGGCATCGTCACCGACGAACTGATCGGAAGCCGCGAAATAGTCGTCAAGTCCGTCGGTCCACAGATCGCCGGCATCCGGGGCATCTCGGGCGCCACGATCCTGGGGGATGGACGGATCTGCATCATCCTGGATGTGGGCGCGCTGGTGCGTTCCGAGTGGCGTGCGCGGCCGCAGGCCGAGAGGACGCAACGGGAGCGCGAGGACAGCAGGCTGTTCGCACTCGTGGTGGACGACTCGATCACGGTGCGGCGCGTCACGCAGAGGCTGCTGGAGCGCAACGGGATGCGCGTGATGACCGCCAAGGACGGGCTCGACGCCGTCGGCGTCCTGCAGGACCACGTCCCCGACGTCATCCTGCTGGATATCGAAATGCCGAGGATGGACGGGTACGAGGTTGCCTCGCACGTGCGGAACGATCCCCGGCTCAAGGACGTGCCGATCGTGATGATCACCTCGCGCGTCGGCGAGAAGCATCGCGCGCGCGCGATCGAACTCGGCGTCAATGACTATCTTGGAAAGCCCTACCACGAGGCCCAGCTCCTGCAGGCCCTGGAACCGCTGCTGCAGCGCAGGCGAGTCTCGTGACCGCCGAGGACCTCTACGGTCTGCTCGTGCCGCTGCTCGACGAGCGGCTGCTCGTGCCGCGCGCCTGCGTGGCGGAGGTGACCGGCATGCAGGCCCTGCAGGAAATGCCGGGCGCGCCGCCGTGGTACCTGGGGATCACGCCCTGGAGCGGCCGCAGCATCCCGGTGATTTCCTTCGAGGGAACCTGCGGGCAACGCATCCCGGCGCTCGGCGGGCGCACGCGCATCGTGGTGTTCAGCTGCCTGGGCCAGAAGTTGCCGGCAGGTCACTTCGGCATCGTCACCCAGGGCTTTCCGCAGCTGGTCCGGGTCAGCTCCGCCGTCATCACTCCCGACAACTCGAGGGTCTTCGGCGAGCGCCTTCCCGTCCTCTGCCAGGTCCGGATGGTGAACGAGTTGCCGCTGGTGCCCGATCTGGAGCGGCTCGAGGAAATGATCGCGGACGAAACGACCGTGACGGCCTGACGCCCCCGGGCTCAGGCGAGCATCAGTCGCGGCCTGAGCCGCTCCCAGGCGTCGGCGGCGAGCGTCCTGGGGCCGCGCGGGGCCACCGAAACCACCCCCTGGTCCTTCAGCCACGAAAGCGGCAGGAATCGTTCGAGCCTGCCGAGCAGGATCGCGTCGAGTACCAGCACCGGGCCGCCGGCCAGGCGGGAGCGGATTTCCGCCAGCGAGTATCCGGGGCGCGGGGCATTCAGCGCGAGGATGTCCTCCAGCCTGCCGCACTCCCGGGCGCGCTCGACCCGGGCCACACAGGTCAGCGAGGACGACGCGGGACGGCCCGATGCCCGGCCGTGCAGGACCAGGAGCAGGTCGCCTGTCGCCGGCTGGCGCGGACCCCGGGGAAGGATGACCTGCTTGCGTAACGAGCTGCCCAGTGTCTGCGGCCTCGCCTCGGTGCCGATGGCGAAGAGCTGGGCCTGGGGCGCCCCGGCAAGTTCCGGGAGCAACAGGTCGTGGGCCCGCGCGTCGAGCGGCAGCGTCCAGGCGGACGTTCCCTCGAGCAGTCGGGGCAGCAGCGGCTCGGCCTCGCGCGCGAGTCTCTCCCGGCCGTGCGGGTCGAGCCCTTCGCGCGCGAACCCGAGCCGGTCCAGCAGTCGCAGGACCACCTCGTCGTGCGGCGGCAGCAGCGCTTCCACCGCCACGCCGCGCCGCCTGGCGATGGCCAGCGCCGCCGCCGGGATCGGTTCCAGGACGCGCGACCCGCGCGCGGCTTCCCGGGCGGCCAGGGCGACGATCTCCACGCGATCGTCGGCCTGGCCCGACTCGATGACGCCGATGGCCAGCGGTTCCTCGCCCGCGAAACACGCCAGGACGCGCCCGCGACCCGCGGCAAGCCTGTCGCGGAGGCGGGGATCGAACGGCTCGCATTCGTTGAGGATCAGGTCCGACAACGGACCGTCCGCGACCGCCCGGCGCGGGTCCAGTTCGCGCAGCACGACCGCCTCGGCGCCTCCGCCCAGCCGCCCCAGCCAGTGCAGGGCATCCGCGGGCGTCAGCACCTTCGACGCGAACCCGGCCTGGGCCGCGAGGCCGTGAATCCGGCCGTCGAGCGCGATCAGGACGTCGGCCGCACGGGCGTGCAGGGCGCCGAGGAGCTTCAGGTCCGCGATGCCGGTTTCGCTGCGGGCGGACGTGAACAAGGCGCCGGCATCGCGCTCGGTGGGCAGCTGCAGCGGGTCGAGCTTGACGATGGGCTCGAAGCGCGAGAGATCGACGCGGCGGCGTACGACGTCCGGGTCGCAGGCGGCCTCGAGCCACGCCTGGCGCTCGACGCAGAGCGTCACGCCCAGTGCGGCGCTCTGCTGCGCGATGGCGAAGAGCGTGTCGGCGTGAATCTCCGAGCCCGGACCTACGCACAGGTAGGGATCCAGCAGAAGGCGCGTCCGGCAGTCGATGGGCGCCGGCCGCGCACGGGCCGAGTCGGAGAGTCGAAACACGATGGGTGGCAGTACCTTGCAGAATGGCCGCGGCCGCCGCCACATGTTAATCAATCACTGGTAGCGCACGCCACCGGCGTGGACGCAGGGCGACCGGTTCGCCGAGCACCGGGAAAGGGGATGGAAAATCGAAGAACGCCGCGCTCCCGGCGGCGTCGGCCTGCGGGAGGCCGGGGCGCGCGAGCACTCACACGGCGAGAAGTCCGCCTGCCGCCTGCCGTCGGGGACTACGTGAGATTGCCGGCCGGACCGGGGTGTGCGCGATGTTCCGCAACCAGCCGGTCACGGACTGCCACGATCACGAGGAGGGCGATCGCCGAGGGCCGCTTTCACCCGAGGTCGCCGTGGATCGCCTGCAGTACGGCCAGCGCGGCGAGTGCCGCCGTCTCCGTCCGCAGTACGCGCCGGCCCAGCGAGCAGGACTGGTAGCCGGCCCGCGCCGCCTGCGCCTGCTCGGCATCCGTCAGCCCACCCTCGGGCCCGATGAGCAGGGCGGCTTCGCGCCACTCCCCGCCGAGGGCGCGCAGCGGCTGCTCCGCCCCGGGCGCCAGGGTCAGGCGCAGCGCCGGCTGTGGCTCCCGCGCCAGCCAGTCATCCAGGTGGACCGGTGTCTCGACGACCGGCAGCCGCGACCTGCCGCTCTGCTCGCAGGCGGCCACGGTCACCGCCTTCCAGTGGGCCACCTTCCGCTGTCCCTGCCGTTCATCCAGCCGGACCACGCTGCGTTCCGTCAGCAGCGGGACGATGCGGGCGACGCCGAGCTCGGTGGCCTTCTGCATCACCATGTCCATCCGTTCGCCGCGTGCGACGCCTTGCGCCAGCGTCAGTGCAAGCGGCGACTCCGCCATGCCGGCGACCCTCGCGGTGACCTCCACCTCGACGATCCCGCCGCGCTCGGCGGCCACCACGCCGGGGTATTCCCAGCCGTCGCCGTTGAACAGGGTGACGGGATCGCCGCCGCGGAGGCGCAGCACCCTGGAGACGTGGGCTGCGGCGGATCCCTCGAGCCTGGCGGTGGCCGCGACCCGCAGCTGGTCCGGCGTGTAGACGCGTATCAGGCGCATGCGAGCCCTATTCCGCGCGCGGTGACGTCCGCCAGCAACTCGAGCTGCTCGTCCTCGAGGACATAGGGCGGCATCCAGTAGACGACATGGCCCAGCGGCCTGAGCAGCACGCCGCGCGACAGCGCGTATTCGTAGAGCCTGAGCCCGCGGCGCTCGCGCCAGTCGAATGGCGTGCGGCTGCGGCGGTCGCGAACCAGTTCGATGGCGAGGATCATGCCGGTCTGGCGGATCTCCGCGACGTTCGGATGCGCGGCGAGCGGGGCCGCTGCGGCCCCCATCTTCGCGGCGAGTTCCCGGTTCCGTTCGATCACGCGATCCGACTCGAAGATGTCCAGCGTCGCCAGCGCGGCGGAGCAGGCGAGGGGGTTGCCCGTGTAGCTGTGCGAGTGCAGGAAGGCGGTCAGCTTGGTGTAGTCGTCGTAAAAGGCGGCGTACATGTCCTCCGTCGTCACCACGACCGACAGCGGCAGGTAACCGCCGGTCAGCCCCTTCGACAGGCAGATGATGTCCGGCCGGATGGACGCCTGCTCGCAGGCGAACAGGGTGCCCGTGCGGCCGAAGCCCACCGCAATCTCGTCGGCGATCAGGTGCACGCCGTGGCGATCGCAGGCTTCCCGCAGCATCGAGAGGTAGGCGGGGTGATACATGCGCATGCTGCCCGCGCACTGCACCAGCGGCTCGACGATGACGGCGGCGGTTTCATGCGCGTGCTCGGCCAGCGCCCGCTCCATGTGCGCGAACATGCGGCGCGAGTGCTGCTCCCAGGTCTCGCCAGGCTCGCGCAGGTAGCAGTCGGGTGACGGCACGGTCGTGACGTCCATGAGCAGCGGCCGGTAGAGGCTCTTGTAGAGCTCGACGTCGCCGACCGCGAGCGCGCCGAGCGTCTCGCCGTGATAGCTGTTACCCAGCGTGATGAACCGCTTCTTTGCCGGCTTGCCCCGGTTCAGCCAGTAGTGGAAGCTCATCTTGACGGCCACTTCGACGGCGGCGGATCCGCTGTCGGCGTAGAAACACCGCGTCAGGCCCGCCGGCAGCAGCGCGGTGAGCCGCTCCGACAGGCGCAGTACGGGCTCGTGGGTGAATCCCGCGAGGATGACGTGCTCGAGCCGGTCGAGCTGGTCCCGGACGGCGGCGCTGATCCTCGGGTTCGCGTGCCCGAACAGATTGACCCACCAGGAGCTGATGGCGTCGAGGTAGCGACGGCCATCGAAGTCGTAGAGCCAGGCCCCCTCGCCGCGGTCGATCGGTACCAGCGGCAGGCGCTCGTGGTCCTTCATCTGCGTGCACGGGTGCCACACGACGCCGAGGTCGCGGCGGGCGATGTCCTGGTTGCGCGATTGGTCCTGCATGGTCGTCGGGCCCCCTGCTTTCCCCGATTCTAGGCAACCGGAGGGATCTGTGCGCGGCCGGGGCTGCCGCGGGTCGCCGGAGGGGCTAAGCTTGCCGCATGCGCGCGACGCCCCGGACCTCCCAGAATCAGCTGCTCGTGGACCCCCGCAGCGGCCTGTTGCTGGGCGCAACGGTCGTTGCCTCGCCCAACTGCGACGACCGCCCGGAGGGCTGCAGGCCCGAACTGGTCGTCATTCACGGCATCAGCCTGCCGCCTGGCGAGTTTGGCGGGCCATGGATCGAAAGGCTGTTCACCAACGACCTGCCGGCGTCTGCGCACCCGTACTTTGCGACGATCGAGGGGCTGCGCGTCTCCGCCCACGCGCTGATCCGGCGCGACGGCAGCGTCATCCAGTTCGTCCCCTTCCACCGGCGTGCCTGGCACGCCGGCGAGTCGAGCTGGCGCGGCCGGGAACGATGCAATGACTACTCGATTGGCATCGAGCTCGAGGGCACCGACGGCACGGCCTACGAGGACGCCCAGTATTCATCGCTGGCGACGGTGCTGGTGGCGCTGATCGACGCGTACCCCGGGCTCACCGCGGAGACGCTTGCCGGCCACTCGGACGTGGCGCCGGGCCGCAAGACGGACCCGGGCCTGGCCTTCGACTGGCCGCGGCTGCGCACGCTGGTGCAGCGGGGACTCGGCCTCCCGCGCGGCGAGGTGCCGGAATGACGTTACTCGCGCTGCTCGCGGCGTTGCTGCTGGAGCGGCTGGCTACGAAGCTGTTGCGGCTGCGGCAGGCCAGCTGGATGGAAGACTATGCCGGCTGGGCGGCCGGCAAGGCCGCAGCAGCCACCGGATGGGGTCGCGCGATGCTTTGCGTCGCGCTGGCGTTGCTGCCGGTCCTGCCGATCGCCGCCGCGGCGATGACGCTGGCCAGGTCGGCCCCGGGGGCCGTCTGGCTGGCCTTTGCGGCCTTCGTCCTGGTCTTTTCCCTCGGGCCGACCGACCTGGACGAGGAGGTCGGCGAATACCTTCGCCGGGAGAGGGAGGGCGACGCCAGTGGGGCGGCGCGCGCCGCCGGCGCGATCATCGAGCACGATGCGGCGCAACGCCGCGAGATGCGCGCGGCGGCCGTGGAGGATGCGATATTCGTCCAGGCCAATAACCGGATCTTCGGCGTGCTGTTCTGGTTCGTTGCGCTCGGGCCGACGGGTCTCGGTCCGGCGGCGGCCTGGTTCTTCCGCGTCAGCGACCTGGTGCGGCGCCAGGCCATCGCGCGGGCCGGCCCGGCGGCGACGGCCGATGGAACGAGTTGCCCGGAGCGGCTGCACTTCCTCC
>DATHZW010000478.1:0-13588 GCA_035458405.1 Steroidobacteraceae bacterium
GGGGTTCTTCACGCCGGGCGACACCGATGCCGCCAGGCCCGTGGTCAATCGCCTGCTCGGCGACGGCGAACCGTTCCTGGTGCTCGCGGACTTCGAGGCCTACGAGTCGGCGCAGGCGCGGGTGGACCAGCTGTTCCGGGATCCGGACGAATGGAGCCGCCGCGCGGCCATCAACTCGGTCTCGATGGGACGGTTCTCCAGCGATCGCAGCATCCGCGAATATGCCGATCGTATCTGGGGCCTGCGCCCGGTCATCTGAGCATGGCGAAGCGCAAGGCAACGGGTCCAGGCTCGGGTCGCGGTAGCGCGCTGCCGGCCGGCGAGGTCGAGGCGCTGCTGCAGGCCCGGCACCGGGAGCCGCGCTCGGTGCTCGGCTACCACGAGCTGCCGGGGAAGGGCGGAGCGCCGGAGTGCGTCGTTCGGGTGCTCGAGCCGGGCGCCGACGAGGTGGCGGTCTTCTGGGAGGACGAGGGGCCCGGATCGGCCCGGCCGCTCGAGCGCGTACATGCCGACGGCCTGTTCGAAGGAGTCGTCCGGCACCGGCGGCCGATGCAGCCTTACCGGTTGCGCGTCAAGTATCCGGGCGGCCAGGAGCAGCTGCGTCACGACCCGTACTACTTCTCGCCGCAGCTCACGGACTACGACCTGTACCTGTTCGGCGAGGGCAACCACCATCGCATCTACCTCAAGCTGGGCGCACACGCCACGACCGTGGATGGCCTGGCGGGCACGCGCTTCGCGGTGTGGGCGCCCAATGCCCAGCGGGTCAGCGTGGTCGGTCCCTTCAACGCCTGGGACGGCCGCCGGCATGCGATGCAGTCGCGCGCCGCAAGCGGCGTGTGGGAACTGTTCGTGCCGGATCTCGGCCCGGGCGCGGCCTACAAGTACGAGATCAGGACGCGCGAAGGGCGCAGCCTGCTGAAGTCCGATCCGTACGGGTTCGCGATGCAGCTGCGACCCGACAATTGCTCCGTCGTCGCCGAGCTGCAGGGATACGCGTGGGGCGACGGCGACTGGATGGCAGCGAGGGCCGGGGAGGATCCCGCGGGCCGGCCGGTCAGCGTGTACGAGGTCCACCTGCCGTCATGGCGGCGCCGCGAGGGACGGCACCCGCCGTTCATGAACTGGCGGGAGGCGGCCGAGGAGCTCATCCCGTACGTGCGCGACCTCGGTCATACGCACATCGAGCTGATGGGAGTGGCCGAACATCCCCTGGACGAATCCTGGGGTTACCAGGTGACCGGCTACTACGCGCCCTCCGCGCGCTTCGGTGCGCCCGGGGACCTGATGTACTTCATCGACTGCTGCCACCAGGCCGGCATCGGCGTGATCATCGACTGGGTGCCCGCACACTTCCCGCGCGACGAGAGCGGGCTCGCGGGATTCGACGGGACCGCGCTGTACGAGCACGCGGATCCGCGACTGGGCGAGCACATGGACTGGGGCACCAAGATCTTCAACTTCGGGCGCCACGAGGTCCGCAACTTCCTGGTCGCCAACGCCATGTACTGGCTCGACTACTACCATGTGGACGGACTGCGCGTGGACGCGGTGGCCTCCATGCTGTACCTCGACTACAGCCGGCAGCCGGGCGAGTGGCTGCCGAACCGCTACGGCGGGCGGGAGAACCTCGAGGCGATCGAGTTCCTGCGGCAGGTCAACGGGACGCTGTCCCATTACCACCCCGGCGCGATGACGGTCGCCGAGGAGTCCACGGCATTCCCGGGCGTGACCACTGCGGTCGAGCACGGCGGCCTGGGCTTCACCATGAAGTGGAACATGGGATGGATGAACGACACGCTCCGCTATTTTTCGCTCGACCCGATCTATCGCAGCCATGAACACGCGCTGATCACCTTCTCTTTCATGTATGCATGGTCCGAGCGCTTCATGCTGCCGCTGTCGCATGACGAGGTCGTGCACGGCAAGGGCTCGCTGCTGGGCAAGATGCCGGGCGACGACTGGCAGAAGCGCGCCAACCTGCGCCTGCTGCTGTCCTACATGTTCGCGCACCCCGGCAAGAAGCTGCTTTTCATGGGGGGCGAGTTCGGCCAGCGGCACGAATGGCGCGACGCCGAGTCGCTCGACTGGGCTGCGCTGGACGACGACGGCCATCGCGGCCTGCGGGACTGCCTCAGGGACCTGAACACCCTGTACAGCGAGAGCGGCGGACTGCACGGGAGCGACTGGGACCCCCGGGGCTTCGGCTGGACGGACCTGCACAACGCCGCCGACAGCGTGTTCGGGTTCCGCCGCGGTGACGGGGGCGAAGGAGCGGGCGATACGATGGTGTGCATGTTCAATGCGACGCCGGTGCCGCGCACGGACTACTGGATAGGCGTCGAGGCTCCCGGCGAGTACCGGTGCGTCTTCAATTCCGACGCATCGTGCTATGGCGGTTCCGGCTTCGTCGTGCCCGACTGCGTGTCGGCGCAACCCGGAGACGGCGGCCCGGGCTGGCGCCTGCGCCTGCAGTTGCCGCCGCTTGCCGCTGTCATCTACCGTCGCTCACCGGCCGGGACGCCCCGGGCGTGAGCATTCCGACACTGAGCGGCGGCGCCGGGTCGCTGGCGGCGGGCCTGCCAGCGCCGATCGGCGCGCGATGGACCGGGCAGGGCGTCAATTTCGCCGTCTTCTCGGCGCATGCCGAGCGGGTCGAAATCTGCCTGTTCGATCCGGCGTCGGGGCTGGAGTCCGGCAGGTTCAGCCTGCCAGGGCGCACGGGCGACATCTGGCATGGTTTCGTCGCGGCGCCCCTCGCCGGGCCGGGCAGCTTGTACGGGTATCGCGTTCATGGACCCTTCGAGCCGCGTTCCGGGCATCGCTTCAATCCGCGCAGGCTGCTGATCGATCCCGCCGCACTGGATCTCGCCGGTGAGCTGAGATTGTCGGAAGCGGTCGCCGACGACCCCGAGTCAGGCCCGCTGCCGCTGGACTCGGCCGACTTCGTGCCCAGGTCCCGGGTCGTGGACACGGACTTCGACTGGCGCGGCGCGCGTGCCCCGGCGGTGCCCTGGCGCGACACGGTCATCTACGAGTTGCACGTCAAGGGATTCACCCGGCTGCACCCGCAGGTCCCGCCTGAATGGCGCGGCAAGTATCTGGGCCTGACCGTGCCGGCGGTGCTCGACCACCTCCGGGGGCTCGGCGTCACCAGCGTGGAACTGCTGCCTTGCCACGCCTTTGCCAGCGAGCCGTTCCTGGCACAGCGCGGGCTCGTGAACTACTGGGGCTACAACCCTCTCGCCTGGTTCGCGCCGGCGCGGCAGTACGCCGTTTCGGATCCGGTCGCCGAGTTCAAGGAAATGATCCGTGCGCTGCACGCGGCGGGTATCGAGGTCATCCTCGACATGGTCTTCAATCACACGGCGGAGGCGGGCGGGAACGGCTTGACGCTGTCGATGAAGGGCATCGACAACGCCACCTACTACCGCCTCGACCCCGCAGACCGGTCGCGTTACGAGAACTTCACCGGTTGCGGCAACACGGTCCGTGCGTCCCATCCCGCGGTCAGGTCCCTGATCCTCGACTGCCTGCGCTACTGGGCGCGCGAAATGAGGGTCGACGGCTTTCGCTTCGACCTGGCCACGGTGCTGGCTCGCGGCGAGGAGGGCTTCGACCCCCACGCGCCCTTGTTCGCCGCCATCCGCTCGGATCCGGTGCTCGCCTACGCCAAGATGATCGCCGAGCCCTGGGACCTGGGGCCCGGCGGCTACCGCCTTGGGGGATTCCCGCCCGGCTGGTCGGAGTGGAACGATCGCTATCGCGACTGCCTGCGCGCCTTCTGGCGCGGCGACAGCGGCCAGGTTGCCGGATTGGCGGAACGGCTGGCCGGCTCGAGCGATCTCTTCCGTCCCGGTGGCCGCAAGCCGTCGGCCAGCATCAACTTCGTCACGGCCCACGACGGGTTCACCCTTGCGGACCTCGTGAGTTACAACGACCGGCACAACGAGGCCAACCTGGAGGGCAATGCCGACGGCCACCAGGACAACCTCAGCTGGAACTGCGGCGTCGAGGGGGAAACCGAAGACCCCGCCGTCGCGGCGCTGCGGCTGAAACAGATGCGCAACATGCTCTCGACGCTGCTGCTTTCCCAGGGCGTCCCCATGATCCAGGCGGGCGATGAACTGGCGCGCAGCCAGCGAGGCAACAACAACGCCTACTGCCAGGACAACGAACTGAGCTGGCTGGCCTGGCCGGAGGCGGGAGCCGATGAGGCGACGGGCCTCGCGGCTTTCGTTGCGTCACTGCTCGCACTCAGGCGCCGCAGGCCCGAGCTGAGGCGCGACACCTTCTTCAAGGGCTCTCCCCGCGAGGGCCGGCAGCCGGATGTTCGCTGGCTGCACCCGGCTGGTCGCGACATGCAGGCTGCGGACTGGTCCTCGCCCGGACTGAAGAGCCTCGGCGTGCTGCTGGGAGCGGATTCACCGGGAAAGGGAGACCTGCTGGTCCTGCTGTCTGCAGAGGACCGCGACATGGGCTTCATCCTGCCGGACGACCTCGCCGGCAGCTGGCGCGTCCGCCTCGACAGCGCGGAGATCCATCCGGCGGCCGAAGCCGGTGAAGTCGAGTCGCCGGTCCGTCTCCGATCCCCTTGCGTGATGGTGCTGGAGCGAAGTCAATGGACCTGAATGCGATAACGTCTGCGGCACGCGCGAGGGGTGTCGCCGACCGCTACCTGGACCATCGTGGCGAGGAACAGGTCATCAGCCTGTCGACCCGCGCGGCCATCCTGCGCGCAATGGGAACCGACGTCGGTAACCCGGCCGCCCTGCTGCAAGTGGCGCAAGCGGCCTTGCCGGCCGCCGGGCCCGGCGCCGGTTCGCGTTGCTTCGAGCCGCCGGAACTGGCCGCCGGCGCGCGCCGCTGGGGACTGGCCGTGCAGCTCTACAGCCTCAGGTCGCGCGCCAACTGGGGCATGGGCGACTTCGGCGACCTTGCGGAACTGGCGAGCCTGGCCGCCAGGGAGGGCGCCGACTTCATCGGACTCAACCCGCTCCACGCGGGCTTCAGCGCAGACCCGGAGAGCTGCAGCCCGTACAGCCCCTCGAGCCGCCACGTTCTCAATGTGCTGTACATAGCGGTCGACGCGGTCCCCGACCTCGCGGCCTGCGCCGAGGCGCGAGCGCGCATGGCCGAGGCCGCATTCCAGGAAGAGATCGGGCGGCTGCGCGCAGCCGACTTCGTCGACCATGCGGGCGTCGCCAGGCTCAAGCTGGAGATCCTGCGGATGCTGCATCGGTCCTTCCGGAGCGAAGAGCTGGCGAAGCGAACCCCGAGGGCGCGCGCCTTCGAAGGGTTCCGCGCTGGGCGCGGCGCGGTGCTGGAACGCCACGCCCTGTTCGAGGCGCTCGACGCCGCGATGCGCCGGCGCCATGGCGCCGGCGGCGGCTGGACCGCCTGGCCGGAGGAGTATCGCGACCCGGGCTCCCCGGTCGTGAGGGCGTTCGCCGAAGGCGCAGCCGAGGACATCGAGTTCCATGCCTGGCTGCAGTGGATCGCGGAATCGCAACTCGCGGGCGTCGCGCGCGTCGCCCGTGGCGCCGGAATGGCCATCGGCCTGTACGGCGACTACGCGGTCGGCGCGAATCCCGGCGGCTCGGAAACCTGGTCGGACCAGGGCGCGTATTGCCAGGGGGCCTGCATCGGCGCACCGCCGGACCGCCTCGCGCTCAAGGGCCAGGACTGGGGGCTGGCGGCGCCGGACCCGCAGGCCATGGCCGTGGACGGCTGTCGCCGGTTTCGCCTGCTGATGCAGGAGAACCTGCGCCATTTCGGGGCCGTGCGCATCGACCATGTCATGGCGCTTTACCGGCTGTGGTGGGTTCCGCGCGGAATGGCGGCCAGCGAGGGCGGCTACGTGCACTACCCGGCGGCGGCCCTGTTCGAGGCCGTCGCGGAGGAAAGCCGTGCCGCCGGCTGCATGATCGTCGGCGAGAACCTCGGGGTCGTCCCGGACGAGGTCGACCGCGCCATGGCCGACTTCAACCTTTACGGCTACAAGGTGCTCTTCTTCGAGCGCCAGGCCGACCTGCGCTTCACCGCAGCGGCCGACTGGCGGCGCGACGCGCTCGCCTCCGTCTCGACCCACGACCTGCCGAGCTTGCGCGCCTGGTGGGAGGGCAGCGACATCGGGCTGCGTGCGCGGCTCGGACTGTACCCGGAAGGCGTCGATCCCGCCGGGCTGGTGGCCGGCCGGCAGCAGGACCGTGAATTGCTGATCGAGGCCATGGCGGCCGCGGGTGTCCGGCCGCACTGGCCGGTCGAGCGCTTCGAGCCGGCCTTTGCGGCGGCGGTGCACGCCTTCGTCGCATCGACCGCGTCGGCCCTGGTGGCGGTGCAGGCCGAGGATCTCCTGGGGATGACAGACCCGGTCAACGTCCCGGGTACGAGCAGCGAGTATCCGAACTGGCGGCGGAAGCTCTCGGGGGACCTTGCCGAGCTGCTGCGAGGCGATTCCGCGCGCCCGATCGTGGAGACGATGCGCCGGCTGCGGCCCGGCTGAACGACGCCATCTTGCCTCAGCGCCACGGATCCCTGACGGGTCGCCCGAGACTCAGGAACAGCGAGTAGTCTCCGCCCCGCCCATAGCCGCCGGTAATCTGCACGGGGCCGAACGGCGTCCTGCCGCCGACGAAAAGCTGCAGGCCCAGGTCGAAATCGGTATCGGTGCCGTCTCGCAGCTGGTTCCAGACCTTCGCTCCCTCGAGGGCGGCGCCGGCGTACAGGTCCATGTCGAGCAGCAGGCTCACGTCCGTCACGCGCCAGCCCAGGCCGAGCCGCGAGTAGACAAAGTCGTTGCCGCGCAGCTGGCCCCTTTGCAGGCTGGTCATGGCGCCCGGACCTCCCAGGCGGAAGCTTTTCTGCACCGGGGGGCTGCTGCCGAACGACGTCCCGCCTGCCAGGTCGAAGAGCACCAGCGCGTCGGAGCGAAACACTGCCGACTGGTTCCATTCGAACAACGCACTCTGGTACGAACTGGTCGCGCCCAGCCCGGTTTCCGACACGACGGCTTCCAGTCGCTGGCGCGAGCCCTGGGTCGGCCAGACGTCCGAGTCGCGGGTGTCGCGCTCGAACTCGAACAGGTAGCCCGCGTCCTTGTAGCCGCGCTCGTCCGGGAGCCTCAGGTCGCCGAGCAGCTTGATGGTGTCGTCGGTGCGCCGGTAGAGGCCGGTCTGGAACTCTCCCCAGGTCCCCATCTCGAGCCCGGCGCGCAATTCGCCGCGCCGGCTCCTGAAGGCGTAGGTGGCCACCCGCTCATCACCCAGGTAGAGGTCCTCGTCCGACTCGTACCATCCCAGGCGCGGCAGGATGAATGCCCGGCGGGCCTGGCCGAAGGGCAGGCGCAGGTCGGTTTCCAGGTAGGACAGGCCGCCGAGCTGGGCCACGGCGCGCCATTCCTTGCCCCCGGCATCCGGCCAGGTTCGCCTGAACAGCACGCTGCCCAGCAGTTCCGTGTCCCCGGACAACGCGGCTTCGAGGCCGAAGTCGAAGGCGATGAAGTTGGGTCCCCAGGGCTTGGGATGGGGCGTGAAGACAACCGTCGCCGCGGTGCCCGACCTTTCTATTCGATGGGCGACCGATTCGTAGTG
Organism: Steroidobacteraceae bacterium; assembly: GCA_035458405.1. GTDB lineage: Bacteria > Pseudomonadota > Gammaproteobacteria > Steroidobacterales > Steroidobacteraceae > SG8-30. The sequence goes on from DATHZW010000478.1 coordinate 7,593, forward strand.
GCCGGTCGCGTAGATGCGCAGGGCGTCGTCGGAGACGCGACGCTCGTTCAGCGGCTTTCCGGCGCGGGTCCTGATCAGGGACTGCAGGTAATCGGTGTTGGACGCGTCCACGTCCTCGAAGCGGACCTCCGCGACGACGCTTGCATCGGCGGGAGCCTGCAGCGCGCGCGCCGCGCGCCATTCGGCGTAGGCCCCCGGCGGGACGGCCAGCGACGCCAGCCGCGGGGCAGCGGCCCTGGCGGCACGCTCGCCCTGGTCGATCGCCGTCCTGGACAGCTGGAAGTCGGTCGAGCCCACGCCGTCGAGGACGACGGTCAGGTCGACGTCGCCCGGCTTCAGGGTTGCGAGGGAGGCCTGCTCGTTGCCTTCGAGCAGGATTTCCAGCATCCGGCCGATGGAGCCGGCCGCCGAACGCAGGCTGTCGGGGGACGGGGCGGGCGTGTCCACGTCCACCGCGATGATGACGTCCGCGCAGGAGTCCCGGGCGACGTCGACGGGCAGGTTGCGGGTGATGCCACCGTCCACGAGCAGCCAGTCGCCGATTTCGACGGGGGCGAACGCGCCGGGCACCGACATGCTCGCGCGCAACGCGACGGCGAGGTCGCCGGAACTGAACACGACCATCTTCCCCGACTTGAGGTCGGTGGCGACGGCCCTGAACGGGATCGGCAGCTGGTCGAAGTCGCGCACGCCGGACTGCGCGGCCACCATGTCGCGTATGACCGACTCGATCTGCTGCGTGTCGATCAGCGCCCTGGGCGCGATCAGGCCCTGGTTGTCCAGGCCGAATTCCAGCTTGTTGGATACGGTTTCGTTCTCGCGCTTCACGTTCATCGGCGGGTAACGGCGCACCTGCTCCAGGCTGAAGACCGATTGCCAGTTGATGGAGGTTACGAACTGCTCGAGCTGCGCGGCATCCATGCCGCTCGCATAGGCGCCGCCGACGAGCGCCCCCATGCTGGTGCCGGCGATGCAGTCCACGGGCACCTGGAGTTCCTCCAGCACCTTGATGACCCCGATGTGAGCCGCGCCCATGGCGCCGCCGCCGCCGAGCACCAGGCCGATGCGGGGGCGGCTCGGTGAGTCGTCCGGGCCCGGACTGACGGCGCCGGCGACCGGCGCAAGGCAAAGACCCAGCAGCGTGGCGGCGCTGGCCGCCCGCAGAGTTGCAGAAATCATGTTTCCGGCCCGCCTGGAACGAGTAGACATCGGGTCAAGTCTACCCCGTCGGGGTCCGGGCCCGGACGCCGCCTTCGGGCGGGCTAGAGCAGGTCGCGCATCCGGTACCAGAGCATGCCCAGCACCAGCGCCGGGCGCCTGAGCGCCATGCCTCCGGGGAAGTCCATGTGCGGGATGCGTCCGAACAGGTCGAAGCTCTCGGACTGTCCGGCGATGGCGTCCGCCGCGAGCTTGCCGGCGATCCCGGTCAACGCCATGCCGTGTCCGGAGAAGCCCTGCAGGTAGTAGAGATTCGACCCAAGACGCCCGAAGTGGGGCGCCCGATTCACGGTGATGTCGACGTAGCCGCCCCAGGCGTAGTCGATGCGCGCGTCCGCGAGCTGCGGGAAGACCTTCAGCATGCGGGCCCGGGTGGCCCTTTCGGTGCCCAGCGGATCGAGGCCGGAGTAGCTGACGCGGCCGCCGAACAGCAGCCTGTAGTCCGCAGACAGCCGGAAGTAGTCGAGGACGAAATTGACGTCCGCGACCGCCAGGTTGTCGCGGATCAGGGCTTCGGCGCGCTCGCGGCCAAGCGGCTCGGTCGCGACGATGTAGGTGCCGACGGCCATGATCTTGCGCTGGAGTTCCGGGACCAGTCCCTCCAGGTAGGTGTTGCCCGCCAGCACCACGAACTTCGCGCGGATGCTGCCGCCATCCGTTCGCAAGGTCGCCACGGGTCCGCGCTCGAGACCGGTCACGCGACTCGACTCGAAGACCGTCGCCCCCGCCTGCTCGGCGGCCCGGGCGAGCCCGCGCACGTACTTCAGCGGGTGGCAGTGGCCGCTGCGCGCGTCGTGCAGCGCGGCGCAATAGCGCTCGGTCGCGAGCAGGGACCGGACCTCGTCCCGCTCCATGAACCTGACCGAGCGGTAGTCGTACCTGTTGGTGAGTTCCTCGCACTCGGCCTCGAGGTCGTCGCGCTGGCGCTGCTTGACCGCCACGCTCAGCTGTCCCCAGGACAGCTCGCAGTCGATCGCGTGACGGGCGACGCGGTCGCGCACCAGGTCCAGTCCGTCCGCCGTGACCTGCCACATGGTCCGGGCCACCTCGCGTCCGACCAGGCTCTCGATCTTGTCCTGGCCGCAGGCGTAGCCGAAGATCAGCTGCGCACCCGAGCGGCCGGAGGCGCCGAAGCCGATCTGCTCCGATTCCAGCAGCGCCACGCGGTAGCCGCGCTCGGCGAGGTGCAAGGCGGCCGAACAACCGGCAATGCCGCCGCCAATCACGGCGACATCGAAGTCGTGGTCGCCGGCCAGCGCCGGCCGGCGCGGCTCGGGCGGCACCGACTCGGTGTAGTAGTTGTGGATGTTCTTTTCGGTGAGCGTCATAGCGGTGCCAGGTACCAGGAGTATTCGAGCGGCGAAATATGCGACGCGAAGTCTTCCAGTTCGCCGCGCTTGAGGGTCGAGTAAAGTTCGACGAACCGGCTGCCGAAGTATTCGCGCATGAATGCGCTCTCCTCGAACCGCGCGATGGCGGTTGGCCAGTCGATCGGCAGCGGCTCGGCGTCGAGGGGCTGGGTGTACGCATTGCCGGTCAGTGGCTGCGGCGCTTCGAGGCCGCGGTCCATGCCGTAAAGCATCCCGGCGAGCACGGCCGCGACGAACAGGTAGGGATTGACGTCGGCGCCGGCGACGCGATGCTCGAGCCGCCGGTCGGCGGCGCCCGACAGCGGGACTCGCACCGCCACGCCGCGATTGTTGTAGGCCCAGGTCGGGTGCAGGGGGACGTAGGACCTGGGGCGCAGGCGGCGATAGGAGTTGGCGTTGGGAGCGAAGATCGCCATGCAGTCCGCCATGGTCGCCAGCATGCCGGCGGCGGACTGGCGCAGCAGGGGATTGTCGGTCTCGCCCTCCGAGGCGAAAACGTTTCGTCCCGCGCCGTCGAGCAGGCTGACGTGCACGTGCGTGCCGCTGCCGGCCATGTCGCGATAGGGCTTGGACATGAACGTCGCCTCGAGGCCGTGTCGCAGGCCGACGCCCTTGACGATGCGCTTCAGGCGGATGGCGTGGTCGCAGGCCAGCTGTGCGTCGGCCACATGCTGCAGGTTGACCTCCCACTGGCTCGGACCGTATTCAGACAGCGCTGTCCCGGCAGGCACGTCCTGCTCGCGGCAGGTGTCGACGATCTCGCGCAGGATCGGCGAGACCGAATCGAGATCGATCATCGAGTTGATCTGCGTGCGGCGCTCGCGTCGACCGGTAAGCGGTGACCGCGGCGGCTGCGCGTTGCCCTCGGGCGTGCGCTCGCGATCGACGAAATAGAACTCGAGTTCCACGGCGACGACCGGGTTCATGCCGCGCAGGCGGTAGCGTTCAAGGATCGCGCCCAGAATGTGTCGCGGGTCGCCGAAGAAAGGCTCGCCGCTGTGCTCGAACATCTGCACCTGCAGCTGGGCTACTTCGGCGCCGAGCCAGGGGCAGGCATGGAGCGAGCCCGGCACCGGCAGGCAGGGCCGGTCGGCATCCCCTTCGTCGAAGCCGAGCCCGGTCGCCTCCACGGTGCCCCCGAGGACATCCAGGGCGAACATGGAGCCCGGCAGGAACAAGCCCTTTTCGTAGACCTGGCGGAGGTCGCCGATTTCCATGCGCTTGCCGCGCAGGATGCCGTTCATGTCCGGCAGCAGGAGGTCGACACAGCGAACCTCGGGGTGGGCCGCCAGGAAAGGCGCCGCGCTGTCGAAACTCTCGCGGATCAAGGACATGGGACTCCCGGGATCCCCGGTGGGGACGTCAGATGGGCAGTTGTGCGGCAGGCAGGATACGCAGTGTCGCGAACGGGCGGCAAGGGTGGCATCTACAGTCGCGCAGGGCAGCGATTGTGCGTTGCAGCAATACGTGGATTACACGGCAGCGAAGCAATCCAGGGCCTGAGTGTGAGAGAATGGCGCCAGAATCTTCGAGGGAACGGCTTACGCGCCGTTCATAATCAACGACATGCGTTCGCGCAAGCCCGTCATCGGGATCCCGGCAGACCGCCGCCTGCTGGGTCCTCACTGGTTCCACTGTGTCGGCGAGAAGTACATCGCCGCGGTAGCCGACTGCGCCGACGCGGTGCCCGTGCTGGTGCCGGCGCTCGGCGAGCAGCATCTGCAGGACTGGCTCGAGAGCTTCGACGGCATACTCTTCACCGGCAGTGCGTCGAACGTCGAGCCGCATCGCTACCAGGGTCCGCCCAGCGAGGCGGATACCTTTCACGACCCGCACCGCGACGCCACGACGCTGCCGATGATTCCGGCGGCCATTGCCGCGGGGCTGCCGGTCTTGGGGATCTGCCGCGGCTTCCAGGAGATGAACGTCGCGTTCGGCGGAACGCTCTGGCAGAAGTTGCAGGACGTTCCCGGGCACCTCGATCACCGCGAGGACAAGGACGACCCGCTGGACGTCCAGTACGGGCCGGCGCACGAAATCGAGCTGGTCGACGGCGGCCTGCTGCAGGGCCTGAACGGCGCAAGCCGGGCTGCGGTGAACTCGCTGCACTCCCAGGGCGTGCAGCGGCTGGGCAGGGGCCTGGTGGTCGAGGCGGTGTCGCCCGACGGCGTGATAGAAGGTTTCAGGGTCGAAGGCGCACCGGCCTTCGCGCTGGCGGTGCAATGGCACCCGGAATGGAAGGCGGTCGAGAATTCTTTTTCCCGCGCGTTGTTTGCGGCCTTCGGTGAGGCTGCCCGGGAACGCATGGCGAGGCGATGATGGAAATCAGCAAGATTCAGCAGTTTCTCCGCGACCACGCGATTTCGGAGGTCGAGGCGATCATTCCGGACATGGCCGGCGTGGCCCGCGGCAAGATCATGCCGGCCGAGAAGTACGCCGAGGACGAGGGCATGCGCCTGCCGGAAGGCATCTTCCTGCAGACCGTCACCGGCGAGTGGCCGAGCGACGACAGCGTCATCAACCCCTCCGAGATCGACATCGACCTGGTGGGAGACCCCAGCACGATCCGGGTCGTTCCCTGGGCGGCCGAGCCGACGGCGCTGGTCATACACGACTGCTTCTACGACGACGGCCGGGTGGTGCCGATGTCGCCGCGCTACCTGCTCAGGCGTGTGCTGGAGCTGTACGCCGGGCGCGGCTGGCGGCCGGTCGTGGCACCGGAGCTGGAGTTCTTCCTGGTCGATCCGAACACCGACTCCGACTACCCGTTGAAGCCGCCGATCGGTCGTTCCGGACGTCCGGAGACCGGCCGCCAGTCATACAGCATCGCCGCGGTGAACGAATTCGACCCGCTGTTCGACGACATGTATGCCTACTGCGAAGCGCAGAACATCGACGTCGACACGCTGATCCACGAGGACGGCGCGGCACAGATGGAGATCAACCTCATCCACGGCGATCCGCTCGAGCTGGCTGACCAGGCCTTCCTGTTCAAGCGGACCGCGCGCGAGGCGGCCCTGCGTCACAAGATGTACGCGACCTTCATGGCCAAGCCGATGGCGGACCAGCCAGGCAGCGCCATGCACATCCACCAGAGCGTGGTCGACATCAAGACCGGGGAGAACGTCTTCAGCACGGAAGAGGGCGGTCCCTCCTCCTTGTTCTTCGCGCACATAGCCGGCCTGCAGAAGTACCTGCCCGCGGCGATGTCCCTGTTTGCGCCGAACGTGAACAGTTACCGCCGCATCACCCGCTACAACATGGCGCCGATCAACGTGCAGTGGGGCTACGACAACCGGACCGCGGGGCTGCGCGTCCCGACCTCGGGCCCGGACGCGCGGCGCGTCGAGAACCGGCTCGGCGGCGCGGACGCCAACCCATACCTGGCCATCGCCGCGTCGCTGGCCT
>DATHZW010000479.1:0-9986 GCA_035458405.1 Steroidobacteraceae bacterium
GAGCAGCACGTCCAGGTCCATGCTGCGCGACGCCCACTTGGGCGCGTGCCGCGGGCGGCCGCAGGCCGTCTCGATCGCATGCAGCTTCTCCAGCACGGCGGACAGCGGCTCGTCGCTGTGGAAACCGGTGACGAGATTGATGAAGTCGTCGCCCTCGAAGCCGACCGTCTTGTTCAGGTAGGCGCGCGACACGCGCAGGTCCGGCCCGGCCTCGCGCATCAGGGCGATCGCCTGCCTGAGCCGGGCCCGGGGCTGGATGTTGCTGCCCGCCGCGACGAAGACCTCAGGCATCCGGCGCCGCGGCCAGGTCCGCCTTGCTTCGCTCGATCACCACGCCGACGTCCCTGGAGTGGCGAATGGCGCCGGGCTTGTGCAGCGTGACGCGAACCCAGTCGACCGGGAACTCGGTGAGGACCACCCTGGCCACTTCCTCGGACAGCGTCTCGACCAGCTGGAAACGGGTTTCCTGCACGAAAGCCAGCACGCGCTTCGCGACCGCCTTGTAGTTGAGCGTGTCGGCGATGGAATCGGTCCTCGCGGCGCGCCGGATGTCCGCCGACATCTCGAGGTCGATCGCGACCGTCTGCTTGACCTCGCGCTCCCAGTCGAAGATGCCGATGACGGTCTCGGTGGTCAGTTCCTTGAGGAAAATCTTGTCCATTGATCCTGCCTTGCCTTGTGCGGACCGCGGCCGGCCCGATGCCCTCAGCTGTCCAGCGGCTCCAGTTCGTCCAGCGGCCACCGCGGCCGGGCACGGATGGCCTGGCCGTCCCGCTGGCCGGCGGCGAGGCGCCGGTAGCCCGCGTACGCGATCATCGCCGCATTGTCCGTGCAAAAGCCCGGCCGCGGATAGAAGACGCGCGCACCGCGCGCTTCCGCCGCGCGCGCCAGGTCGGCGCGCAGCTTGCGGTTCGCACCGACCCCGCCCGCGATGACGAGGGCGTCGTGGCCGGTGTACTCCAGCGCCCGCAGCGCCTTGCCGACCAGCGTGTCGACGATGGCCTCCTCGAAGGCCCGGGCCACATCGGCCCGGTCCTGGTCGTCGAGTTCACGGTCGCGAAGCGCGACCACGGCGGCGGTCTTCAGGCCGCTGAAGCTGAAATCGAGGCCCGGGCGGTCCATCATCGGGCGCGGGAAGCGCAACACGCCGGGGCGGCCGCGCTCGGCCAGCTCGGCCAGGGCCGCGCCGCCGGGATAGCCCAGTCCCAGCAGCTTGGCGGTCTTGTCGAAGGCCTCTCCCGCGGCATCGTCGAGCGACTCGCCGAGGATCCTGTAGCGGCCGATGCCGGTCACCTCCACCAGCATCGTGTGCCCGCCGGAGACCAAGAGGGCCACAAACGGCAGCGGCGGTGGGTTGGGCTCCAGCATGGGGGCCAGCAAATGGCCCTCCATGTGGTGAATCCCGATCACCGGCACCCCCCAGGCGAAGGCCAGGCTCTCGGCCACCGACCCGCCCACCATCAGCGCGCCGATCAGTCCCGGGCCGGCCGTGTAGGCGATGCCGTTGATGTCCTCGGCAGCGGTTCCGGACGCTTCCAGCGTGGCCCGCAGCATGGGCAGCAGCCGCTGGATGTGGTCGCGGGCCGCCAGTTCCGGGACCACCCCGCCCCAGGCGCGGTGCAGGTCGAACTGGCTGAAAACCTCGTGCGCGAGCAGGCCCCGTTCCCCGTCATAGACGGCCACGGCGGTCTCGTCGCAGGAGGATTCGATGCCGAGGACCCTCATGCGGCCACCGGGCGCGAACGCGGTGCCAGGCACCCGGAGGTGCCAGGCACGTGCCAGGCACGGAATGTCGCTTTGATTTTTTGGCCCGACATCAATACACTTTCCGGCTCTTTCCCCGGAGGTGCCGGGGAGGTTTACGTTTCCAAGACGAGTTTCGAGGTCCGAATGCCCAGTGTCCGCATCCGTGAGAATGAATACTTCGACGCTGCACTGCGTCGTTTCAAGCGCGCCTGCGAGAAGGCCGGTGTGTTGACGGAGCTACGCCGTCGTGAATTCTACGAGAAGCCGACCCAGGAACGGAAACGCAAGAAGGCCGCCGCGGTCAAGCGGCACATGAAGCGGCTGTCGCGCGACACGGGTGGAATGCGCAGCCCCGCTCCCCGCTGAGCGAGGGGCCTGATGTCCCTCAAGGCCCGAATTACCGAGGACATGAAGACGGCGATGCGCTCGGGCGAGAAGGATCGCCTCGGGCTCATCCGCATGCTCATGGCCGGCATCAAGCAGCGTGAGGTCGACGAGCGCATCCAGCTCGACGATACCCAGGTGCTTTCGGTCATCGACAAGATGATCAAGCAGCGCAAGGACTCGGTCACCCAGTTCGAGGCCGGCGGCCGCGCGGACCTCGCGGCGCGCGAATCGGCCGAAATCGCCTGGCTGACGGACTACCTGCCCGCGCAGATGTCGGACGCCGAGGTCGACGCGCTGATCAAGGACGCCATCGCGGCAACCGGCGCCGCGTCCATGAAGGACATGGGCAAGGTGATGGGAATGATCAAGCCCAAGGCCCAGGGCCGCACCGACATGGGCGCCCTGTCCGCCCGCATCAAGGCCGCCCTCAGCGCCTGATCACTCACCGTTGGCTGACCAGGTGCTTGGCTCCGCGGCAGCGGTGCCTGTCACCTCCTGGCCCGAGCCACATGATGCTGCGGTCGCGCAGGCTGGCCTTGGTCGGCCGGGGCTTCCCCTGCTCGCTCCGAAAGCCGCCAGTCGCTCGCTGGGGAACCCCGGCCTCCCGGCGCGCCTGCGCTCTGGCACGGCGACCTGCCGCGCGGGCGTGGAGGGGCGGTCCCCGAGTGAGCGAGTTGCGGATTTCCGAGCGAACGAGGGCGAGCCGCCCCGACAGACGCCCGCGCATTCTGGCGATTGCGTAACGGTATGCGGCCCGGATGTGCCAGGCACCGAGAGCCAGGCACCAACCGGGCCGGCCCAGGCGGTACGCTATGCTGCTGACGAAAGAGACGACACAAACCGAATGGCCGGCCGGATCCCACAGAGCTTCATCGACGAACTGCTAGCCCGCACCGACATCGTCGAGGTGGTGGGCAGCCGCGTGCAGCTGAAGAAAGGCGGCCGCGAGTGGAAGGCCCCCTGCCCCTTCCACAACGAAAAGACCCCGTCGTTCTGGGTCAGCCCGGACAAGCAGTTCTACCACTGCTTCGGCTGCGGGGCGCACGGCACCGCGCTCGGCTTCCTGATGGAACACGACAAGCTGCCGTTTCCCGAGGCGGTCGAGGAACTCGCCTCCCGCCTGGGCCTCGAGGTCCCGCGTGAGGACGACGGGCGCGGCTCGCCCGAGCGGCCGGGCGAGGACCTCTACTCGCTGCTGACCCAGGTCACCCAGTTCTACCGCGACGCGCTCAAGGACTCCGGGCGGGCGCGCGACTACGTCAAGGGCCGCGGCCTGAACAGCGAGACCTGCGTGCAGTTCGCCATCGGCTACGCCCCGGACGCCTGGGACAGCGTGCTGAAGCGCTTCGGCGGCGCGGAGGAGCGGGTGCGCCGGCTCCTCGACACCGGCCTGATCATCGAGCGCGGGGGCGGCCGCGAGGCCGGTCACTACGACCGCTTCCGCGACCGGCTGATGTTCCCCATCCGGGACATCCGCGGCCGCACCGTCGGATTCGGCGGGCGGATCATCGGCGACGGCGAGCCCAAGTACCTGAATTCCCCCGAGACGCCGCTGTTCCACAAGGGCCGGGAGCTCTACGGCCTGTACGAGGCTCGCCAGGCGCTGCGGCAGGTGGACCGCTTGCTGGTGGTCGAGGGCTACATGGACGTCGTGCGGCTCGCCCAGGCCGGCATCCATTACGCCGTCGCCACGCTCGGCACCGCGACCACGCCGGAGCACCTGAACCGGCTGTTCCGCGTCACCAACGAGGTCGTGTTCTGCTTCGACGGCGACCGGGCCGGGCGCAGCGCGGCCTGGCGGGCCCTCGAAAACGCCCTGGGCCACGCCCGCGACGGCCGGCAGCTGAAGTTCCTGTTCCTGCCCGAAGGCGAGGACCCCGACTCACTGGTGGGCAAGGAAGGCAGGGAAGCCTTCGAGGCGCGGCTCGGCGCGGCGCTGCCGCTGTCCGAGTTCCTGGTCGGCCAGCTCGTGTCGCAGGTGGACCTCGGATCCGTGGACGGCCGCGCGCGCCTGGCCGAGCTGGCCCGGCCGATGGTGCAGCGGGTGCCGGAGGGCATCTACCGCGAGCTGCTGCTGGACCGGCTCGCGGAGGAAGTGCGCATGCCGGCCAGCCGGCTGTTTGCCCTGCTCGGGCTCGACGGCAGCGCGCCGGCGGCCCGTCGCCAGCAGCCGGCAGCGCGCCCGCGTCCGGGCATCGGCGCGGGCCGCAAGCCCCTGCTGACCCAGGCCATCATGCTGGTGCTGCACCATCCGGGCGCCGCCCGGGCGGTCGCCGATCTCGAGGCCCTGCGCGCACTGCCGTCACGCGGCGTGGACGTGCTGGTCGAGCTGATCGAGGCGGTCGCCGCGAACCCCAAACTTACCACCGCCCAGCTGGTCGAACGCTGGCGCGACCGGCCCGAAGGCGCGCGGATCGCCGAACTGGCGGCGGCGGAGTCCCTGGTGCCGGATCGGGCGGCGGCCGAGCGCGACCTGCACATGGCGATCCAGAAGCTGGTGGCTGCGGCCGGGCCGGGCCGGCGCCTCGACGAGCTCATCGCCGCCTCCGGGGAGCGCAAGCTGACGCCCGAGGAACAACAGGAATTTCAAGCACTTCTGAGCTCCCGCCACCCGCCGGCGGTCGCCGACGAGTAAGCGCCCGGATTGAACCCACACCCCGCCCGGGTTGTCTCAATCGTGTATAATGGCCGGCTGTTTTTTAGCTGGTCGTAAGGTGTCACCCTTGAGCGACAAGAAAGCCTCCGCGAGCGCCAGGAAGGCCAGGGCCACAAAGGCCCCGGCTGCAAAAGCCACGGCCACAAAAACCCCGGCTACAAAGGCCGCAAAGGTCCCAGCCGCGAAGGCCCCAGCCGCAAAGGTCCCAGCCGCAAAGGCCGCAGCCGTGAAGGCCCCGGCTGCAAGAGGCCCGATCGTCATCCCCGAAGACCGCCAGTCGCAGCTGAAGCTGCTGATTGCCCGCGGCAAGGAGCAGGGCTACCTGACCTATGGCGAGGTCAACGATCACCTGCCCCCCGAGATCGTCGATCCGGAGCAGATCGAAGACATCGTCAACACGATCAACGACATGGGCATTACGGTCTACGAAAAGGCGCCGGATGCCGAGGCCCTGCTGCTGTCCGACCACACGGTGCAGGCCGACGAGGAAGCGGTCGAGGAAGCGACCGCCGCGCTCGCCATCGCCGACGCCGAGTTCGGCCGCACCACCGACCCGGTGCGCATGTACATGCGCGAGATGGGCACGGTCGAGCTGCTCACGCGCGAGGGCGAGATCCGCATCGCCAAGCGCATCGAGGAAGGCCTCCTGCAGGTCAAGCATGCGCTGGCCTACTATCCGCCCACCTACGACCTGCTGCTGAAGGCCTACGCGCCGGTCAAGGAAGGCCAGGGCCGCCTGACCGACCTCATCGTCGGCTTCATCGACCCGAACGCGCCGGACGAGATCGCGCAGCCCCAGAATCCGAAGACGATGGCGCTGCAGAAGGAAGAGAAGAAGCTCGACGACGACAACGTCGAGGAAGAGGAAGAGGAAGAAGAGGAAGTCGTCGATACCGGTCCGGACCCGGAGGAAGCCGCCAGGCGCTTCGCGCAGATCCAGCGTGCGCACAACGCCGTGGTCAAGGGCCTCGACGACAAGGGCCCGAAGGACGCGAAGCTGGTCAAGGCGCGCAAGAAGCTCGCCGACATGTTCATGGAGCTGAAGCTCGCGCCCCGCATGTTCGAGGCGCTGATCATCAACCTGCGCGGCCACCTCGACGAGATCCGCCGCCTCGAGCGCGAGATCATGATGGTCTGCGTGAAGCAGGCCGGCATGCCGCGCAAGGACTTCATCAGCACCTTCCCCAAGAACGAGACCAACACGCGCTGGCTGGACAAGCACGTGCGCGCGAAGCGCAAGCACTCGGCCTCGCTGTCGAAGCTCAAGCCGGAGATCATCGGCCGCCAGCAGATGCTCAGGGAGTTCGAGAAGCTGCTGCACCTGTCTATCCACGACATCAAGAACATCAACCGGGAGCTGGCCACCGGCGAGGCCAAGGCACGGCGCGCCAAGAAGGAGATGGTCGAGGCCAACCTGCGACTGGTCATCTCCATCGCCAAGAAGTACACCAACCGCGGCCTGCAGTTCCTGGACCTGATCCAGGAGGGCAACATCGGCCTGATGAAGGCGGTCGACAAGTTCGAATACCGCCGCGGCTACAAGTTCTCGACCTATGCGACCTGGTGGATCCGCCAGGCCATCACCCGCTCGATCGCCGACCAGGCGCGGACGATCCGCATCCCGGTGCACATGATCGAGACCATCAACAAGCTGAACCGCATCTCGCGGCAGATGCTGCAGGAGATGGGCCGCGAGCCGACGCCGGACGAGCTGGCGCAGCGCATGGAGATGCCGGAGGACAAGGTCCGCAAGGTGCTGAAGATCGCCAAGGAGCCCATCTCGATGGAGACCCCGATCGGCGACGACGAGGATTCGCACCTGGGCGACTTCATCGAGGACGCCATGGCGGAAAGCCCGCTGGGTTCGGCGACCTCCGAATCGCTGCGCGAGACGGTGCACGGCGTGCTCAGCCAGCTGACCCCGCGCGAGGCCAAGGTGCTGCGCATGCGCTTCGGCATCGACCTGACGACCGACCACACCCTCGAGGAAGTCGGCAAGCAGTTCGACGTGACCCGCGAGCGCATCCGGCAGATAGAGGCCAAGGCGCTGCGCAAGCTCCGGCATCCGAGCCGCAGCGAGCAGCTGCGGAGCTTCCTGGTCGAGGACTGAACCCCGCCCCGCGAAGCGTGAAATGAGAAAGGCCCCGCGAGGGGCCTTTCGTCTTCCCGCCATGGAGCGTCGCCGCGAAGCCTGGCCGGGGGACCGGCGAAATGTCGCTCCGCGCGCCTCAGCGTCTGGTCGCCAGGATGCCGTCGCCGATCAGCTCCGTGGCAAAGCCGGCCTCGCGCAACCGCCGCGCCACCTCCCGCGGGACGTCGCGGCCGCTGCTCAGCCTGTTCGGCGTGCCGGTGTAGTGAAACAGGCGCCCCTTGCGCCGCAGGACCCGCGCCAGTTCGGCATAGAAAGCCGCCGAGTACAGCTCGCCCGCGATGCCGAAGCGCGGCGGGTCGTGCAGGACCGCGTCGATCGACGCGTCGGGGACCGCCGCCATCTCGATGGCGACGTCGCCGTGGGTCAGCGACAACGCCCCGCCGGCCCGCGGCGACCAGGGGTTCAGGCTGCGCAGCCAGATGACGTCGGCGTTCTTCTCGTATGAGAGCACCTTCGCGGCCTGCAATTCGAGGCACCACGCCGCGAAGTAGCCCAGGCCACCGCAGGTGTCCAGGATCAGCTTGCCGCGGGGCTGCACCAGGCCGACCTTGTTCCCGGCGTCCTCCCAGGGGGAGACCTGTGCCGTGGGCAGCATCTTGATGCCGTCGATCTCGAAGGTCGGCGGTCCCCACTCCGTCGGCACCAGCTTGATCAGCGAACTGCTGAAGCGCGCGACCGGCTCGAATCCTTCGCCGCTCCAGTGGTAGATCGTCCGCTCCCTGCACGCCTCCAGGTACGGATAGCGACGGCCCTGCCAGCCCCAGTCAGCCGCGCCCGGTTCGATCGTTGTCGTCGAACGCCCGAGGTCGAGCGAACACTCGATCGTCGCCTGGCCCAGCCGCCCGGCGGCCAGCGCCCTCTCGTGGACTTCGATTGTGAGCAGTGGGCCAGTCATCGCGCCGCTGAGTGTCGCATGCGGCTGCCCCCCCCGCCGGGAACTAGCGCAGGAGCCCCATGAATCCGAGCGGATCGTGGCGCACGGCCACCGAGATGATCCAGCTGACGGTGACCAGCGCCGCGACGAATGCGGTGACGCGAACGGCGCGGCTGCGGCCCGGCCGCAGCGCCAGGCTGCCCAAAGTGATGTAGACGAGCAGGCCGGAAATCTTCGCCAGCAGCCAGGACGCCGGCAGCTCGGGGACCTGCAGGACGGATACCAGCCACAGCGCGCTCACCAGCAGCAGGGTGTCGACGACGTGCGGCAGGACCCGCAGCCACGGCGCGCGAAGCCGGGGCGAGTCGGCCAGCATCAGCCCGCCACGAAACAGGAACAGGGCGATCGAGATCGTTACGAGCGTGACGTGCGTGTGGTGCGCGGCGAGGTATGGCATGGGGTTCCGTGTTGCGCCAGGCGCGGCGCTTCAGCCGGGCCTGCCGTCGATGCGCGGCAGGATCAGCATTTTGCCGTAACGGACCGACCAGGCAAACATCCCCGAGGTCCACGCCAGCGCGCTTGCCGCAACCAGCGGCAGCACGAGGGCGGGCAGGGGAAGTACCTCGCTGCAGATCCGCAGCAGCGCGGCGGCCTGCAGCGCCAGGAAGCAGGCCACCGTGAACCGGTCCATGACCAGCTTGCGACCTGAATGCCCCAGCGTCACGCGGCTCGCCATCGCCAGCAACAGGCTCGACAGGAAGCCGATTCCCAATGCGTGCAGCGGCGCGCGCCCGAGCAGCCACTCGCCGGTCAGCGCGAAAGACAGGTCCGCCACGAACTGCAGGCCGAGTCCCAGCGGCAGCCAGAAATACGCGACATACAGGGTCCACAGCAGCGGATACGGCCGGGAACGCCAGGGCTGCCAGCGCAGCCCGCAGTACAGGGTCAGCGCGGCAAGCGCGCCGTCCGCGAGCCACAGCCAGGCCTCGAGACCCGCCAGTTGCAGCGCCAGATGCGCCAGGCACAACAGCGACACCGTCACCAGCCACCAGGTCGGCCGGAACGCCTTGTAGAGAGGCACGGCCGACTGCGTGAAGAACGGGATCATGCGGTGGCAGACCGCGTACACCAGCGGCAACACGCCTCCCCACAACGCCGCCTGCAGCGCCAGATGCAGCAAGCCCGCCTCGTCGCGCCACAGTCCGGCCGCGAAACACCACTGCGACAGCACGGCAACACCGAGGGCCGCGGCGGTGACGATGCCGTGGGACACGATCGCCTTCGCGCCGCGCATGACCTGCAGCAGCACGATCCAGGCAGCCAGCCAGGTGAGGCAGGCGATGACGACGCCCGCCAGGAACAACGCGGGATGGCCCATTGCGCCCCACAGCGCCAGGCCGGCAGACGCCACCAGTCCCAGGAACACCGGCACATAGACCGCGCGGCGGACTTCCGGCGCGTTCTGCCAGCGCGGGAAGGTCGTGAACAGGAAACCGAAGATGAACGGGCCCAGGAGGCCGAAGACCATGATCCAGGCGTGCGCCCAGACCGGTGCCACCGCCATCGGTGGCATGAGCGCCGGCCACAGCCGACCGGCCAGGCTGGCGGCCCACCACAGGCCGCCGGTCGTTGCGGCCAGCATGCCGGCAACGAACATCATCCGGTGTGGCGCCGCCGGGAACGCAGAGAGGGTCTTCACTTCGTCGTCGCCTCCTGCAACGGGGCCACCTGGAGCACCGGCTCGCGGCACCGCCCGGGGAGCCCGGGCATGTCCAGGCCGTGCGCCTCGAGCGCCGCGAGCAGGGACCGCTTCTGCTCGCTGCCCAGTGCGACCAGCGGCGGACGGACCGTCGCCCACGCCGCATCGTTGCCATGGGCTGCCAGGACGGCCTTCAGCGCCGGAATCATCGGGTAACCCTGGACGACGCGTCGCAGCGTGTCCAGTCGCTCCTGCCCGGCGTTTGCCTGCCCGCCCTGCCAGCTCGTGAACAGCCGGTGCATCGCTGCGGCGTTGATGTTGGCCGTGGCCGATATGCAGCCTGCGCCGCCCTGCTGCAGGGTCCTGAGCAGGAAGGTCTCGCTGCCCGCAAACACGCGAAAGTCGTCCCAGCGTCGTTCCAGCATCGCGCGCGTGTTGTCCCAGTCGCCCGAGCTGTCCTTGATGCCGACGA
>DATHZW010000480.1:0-4068 GCA_035458405.1 Steroidobacteraceae bacterium
GACCTCGCCACCAAGCGCGGGCGCATCAACGGCAGCGACTCCCTGCCCGGCGGGCGGATGTCGGTGTCAGCCTACGTACCGCTCGCCGAGCTCTCCGACTACCAGACGCGCCTGAAGGCGCTGACGGGCGGCGAGGGCAGCTACACGCTGGACCTGAGCCACTACGACCCGGTGCCGCCGCGGACGCTGCAGGAACTGAAGGAAGCCTGGAAGCCGCAGGTGAGTGAGGACTAGGAATTCGTGAGTCGTGACTTGTGAGTCGTGAGTTGTAAGAAAGGAAGCTCCTCTTTCGACTCACTACTCACTACTCACCACTCACCGCCTTCACACCAGCACCCGCTCTATCCCGCCCGCGTTCGCCCGCCGGACGTAGTCGGCCATCCAGTCCTCGCCGAGCACGTGCCGGGCAAGCTCGACGACGATGTAGTCCGCGTCGAGCCCGGCGTCGTCGGAATAGCGCGCCAGGCCCTGCAGGCAGGACGGGCAGGACGTCAGGATCTTCACGTCGCCGGCGAAGCCGTCGGCACGCAATGCGTCGGCCCCGTTCACGACCTCGCGCTCCTTGCGGAAGCGGACCTGGGTCGAGATGTCGGGCCGCGCGATGGCCAGCGTCCCTGACTCGCCGCAGCAGCGGTCGTTCCTGTCGATCCGGCCGTTGGCCGCCGAGTTCATCAGCGTGTTCACGACGGTCAGCGGGTCGTGGCTCTTCATCGGCGAGTGGCAGGGGTCGTGGTACATGTAGCGGACGCCGGTGACGTCCGCCAGGCGCACGCCTTTCTCCATCAGGAACTCGTGGATGTCCACGATCCGCGAGCCCGGGAAGATCTCGTCGAACTTGTAGCCCAGCAGCTGGTCGTGGCAGGTGCCGCAGCTGACCACCACGGTCTTGATGTCCAGGTAGTTCAGCGTGTTCGCCACGCGGTGGAACAGCACCCGGTTGTCCGTGATCATCTTCTCGGCCAGGTCGAACTCGCCCGCGCCGCGCTGGGGATAGCCGCAGCACAGGTAGCCCGGCGGCAGCACCGTCTGCACGCCGGCCTGCCAGAGCATGGCCTGGGTCGCGAGGCCCACCTGGGAGAAGAGCCGCTCGGAGCCGCAGCCGGGGAAATAGAACACCGCCTCGGAGTCGGCGCTGGTGCGTTCAGGGTCGCGGATGACCGGGACGTAGTCGCGGTCCTCGATGTCGAGCAGGGCGCGCGCGGTCCGCCGCGGCAGGCCGCCCGGCATCTTCTTGTTGACGAAGTGGACGACCTGCTCGTGGATCGGCGATCGGCCGGTCGTTGCCGGCGGCCGCCGGGTCTGCCGCCTGGCGAGCGTCGACAGCAGGCGGTTGCCCAGCCGCTGCGACTTGTAGCCCCAGTCGATCATGAGCTTACGCGCCAGCTTGATGGTCTCGGGACGGGTCGTGTCGAGGAAGAGCATGGCGGCCGACTTGGCCGGGTTGAAGCGCTGCTTGCCCATCCTGCGCAGCAGGTCGCGCATGACCATGGACACGTCGCCAAAGTCGATGTCGACGGGACAGGGGGTCAGGCACTTGTGGCAGATGGTGCAGTGGTCGGCGACGTCGCCGAATTCGTCCCAGTGGCGGATCGAAACGCCGCGGCGCGTCTGCTCCTCGTAGAGGAAGGCTTCGACCAGCAGCGAAGTGGCCAGGATCTTGTTGCGGGGCGAATACAGCAGGTTGGCGCGCGGCACGTGGGTCGCGCACACCGGCTTGCACTTGCCGCAGCGCAGGCAGTCCTGGACCGCGTCGGAAATCGAGTTGATGTCGGACTGCCGCATGATCAGCGACTCGTGCCCGAGCAGGTTGAAGCTCGGCGTGTAGGCGCGCGTCAGGTCGCTGCCCGGCAGCAGCTTGCCCTTGTTGTAGCGGCCCTGCGGGTCGATCCGTTGCTTGTAGCGACGGAACTCCGCGGTCTCCTCCGCGCTGAGGAACTCGTACTTGGTGATGCCTATGCCGTGCTCGCCGGAGATCGCCCCGCCGAGGTCGCGCGCGATGCGCATGATGCGCGCAACGGTCCGGTTGGCCTCGTTGAGCATCTCGTAGTTGTCCGAGTTGACCGGGATGTTGGTGTGCACGTTGCCGTCGCCCGCATGCATGTGCAGCGCGACGAACAGGCGGCCCTTCAGCACGCGCGCGTGGACCTCGCGCAGCGACGCCCGGATCGAGGCAAAGGCGGCACCCGCGAAGAGACGCTCGACGGGCGCCCGCACCTCGGCCTTCCAGGAGGTCCGGAGCGTGCGCTCCTGCATCACGTCGAAGACCCGCAGCCGCGGCGTGACGGCGACCCGCCGCGCCAGCTCCTCCTCCAGCGGCGCCGGGAGCAACGACTGCAGCGGCTCGAGGGCCTGGGAGAGCGGCAGGTCGAGGTTCTCCAGCAGCCAGGACCAGCGCCGGCGGGTGGCGCGAACGATCTCCAGCGCCTGGGCCGGACGCTCGCCCAGTACCTCGTGCGCCGTGAGCGACGTGTCCAGCTCGTCGGTCGCGGCCAGCTTCAGCTCGCCGAGCAGGGCCAGCTCGAGTTCATCCAGCAGCTGCAGCTTGTTGCGCGTGGACAGCTCGATGTTGATGCGCTCGATCGCGTCCGTGTAGTCGCCGAGGCGGGCCAGCGGGATCACCACGTCCTCGTTCAGCTTGAAGGCATTGGTGTGCCGCGAAATGGCGGCCGTGCGCGCGCGGTCGGCCCAGAACTTGCGGCGTGCCTCGGCGCTGACCGCCACGAAGCCCTCGCCGGCGCGCAGGTTGGCGATGCGGATGGCCTCGGAGGCCGCGCGCGCCACGGCCTGCTCGTCGTCGCCGACGATGTCGCCGAGCAGCACCATCTTCGGGGTCGAGCCGCGGCGGGACCTGGGCGTGTAGCCGATGGCCCTGAGGTAGCGTTCGTCGAGGTGCTCGAGTCCCGCGAGGATCGCCCCGGAGGCGCGCCCGTCCCCGTCGAGGTAGTTCTTGATCTCGACGATGGACGGGATCGCCTCGCGGGCCTGGCCGAAGAACTCCAGGCAGACCGTCCGCGCGTGGGCGGGCATGCGGTGCAGGACCCAGCGGGCCGAGGTGATCAGGCCGTCGCAGCCTTCCTTCTGCACGCCAGGCAGGCCGCCGAGGAACTTGTCGGTGACGTCCTTGCCCAGCCCGGCCTTGCGAAAGCGGGCACCCTCGACTTCCAGCGTCTCGCTGCGGATGACGCGGGCCTCGTCCGCGGGCTTGCGGCCGTCCTTCCAGGTGAGTTCGAAGCGCGCCAGCGGCGCCTCGTGGATCTTGCCGAGGTTGTGGGCGATGCGCGTGACTTCCAGCCAGTTTCCGTCCGGGTCCACCATCCGCCACCAGGCGAGGTTGTCGACGGCCGTCCCCCACAGCACGGCCTTCTTGCCGCCGGCGTTCACGGCGATGTTGCCGCCGATGCACGAGGCGTCCGCCGAAGTCGGGTCGACCGCGAAAACCAGGCCGGCGGCCTGGGCGGCGTCGGCGACGCGCCGGGTCACCACGCCGGCGCCGGAGAACATGGTGCCGACGTCGCCGGCAACGCCCGGCAGGGCGCGGCGTTCGACCGCGCCCAGCGTCTCGAGCTTCTCGGTGTTCACGACCGCCGACAGCGGCGTCAGCGGGATCGCGCCGCCCGTGTAGCCCGTACCGCCTCCGCGCGGGATGATGGTCAGGCCGAGCTCGGCACAGGCCCTGACGATGCCGGGAATCTCGTCTTCCTCGTCGGGCGTGAGGACCACGAATGGGTACTCGATGCGCCAGTCGGTGGCGTCGGTGACGTGCGAAACACGGGCGAAGGCGTCGAAGCGGATGTTGTCGCCGCGCGTGTGGCGGCCCAGCAGGCGCCGGGCCCGGGCCCGCAGGGTCACGACCGCGTCGCAATCGTGTTCGAAGTCGTCGACCGCCTGGCGCGCGGCGGCAAGCAGGTTGGCGACCAGGACGTCGCGCTCCGGATCCGCGACATCGCGGCGCCGGTCGATGTCGCCGAGCCGGTGGTGCAAGGCCTCGATCAGCTGGCGACGGCGCCGGGGGTTGTCCAGCAGGTCGTCCTGCAGGTAGGGGTTGCGGCGGACCACCCAGATGTCGCC
>DATHZW010000481.1:0-2271 GCA_035458405.1 Steroidobacteraceae bacterium
AGTCCATCCAACCGCGGGGCGAGCGGCTGCCGGCCCAGGTGATCGACCGGCTGGCCGATGCCGTGGTCAGCCTCGAGTACTACATGGAAACGCTGCAGGCCGGACGCGGCGATCCCTGGTACATGCTGGACAATGCGGAACGCTGCCTCGCCGAGGTCGACGCGCGCAGCGTCGCCGTGCCCCCGCAGGAAGCCGCGACACCCGTCCTGGAGCCCGCGACGGAGCAGCCGGCCGAGCTGGAAAAGACGCAGATCATGAAGCTGACCCGCGGGCTGCCGGCAGCGGGCGGCTGGCACGAGGCACCGGGGGATCTCGCGCCGCGCCCCGCACCGCCGGCCGGGCGGGCTGCGCCGGCGCCGCCCGCGGGCGCTGGACTCGACACAGAGATGCTCGGCGTCTTCATCGAAGAGGCGCGCGAAGAGACCGAGGTCGTGCGCGGGTTGTTCCCGATGTGGGAAGAGAACCCGGCGGATCGCGAGTCTCTGACCAGGGTCCGCCGCGCGTTCCACACGCTGAAGGGCAGCGGGCGGATGGTCGGGGCGAACGCGCTGGGCGAGTTCGCCTGGTCGGTCGAGAACCTGCTCAACCGCATCATCGACGGCACCCGCGACAGGTCCCCCGCCACCATGGCCGTGCTGCGCGATTCCGTGGCGGCCCTGCCGGGCCTGGTCGACGCGCTCGAGCGGGGCGACATGACCGGCAGCGGGGCAGAATCGCTGCTGGCTCGCGCGCAGGCGATGGCCGAGGGGACGGAGCTGCCCGAGGCCCTGGAGCCGGAGCCGGAGTCCGGGGCAAAGCGCGAGCCAACCGTCACGGTCGCCACGCTCGACGAGGCGACCGTGTCCAGCATGCTCGATCGAGTCCCGCCGCTGGGCGCGCCCGTGGAGAAAATCCCCGGCGAGGCCCCTGTCCCCGCGGGCGAGGCCGAGCGCGGCCCGGCCGAAGAGGCAGTGCCGCCCGAGGCTCCTGCCGGGGAGGCAGCGGTGCCGGCCGTGCTGGCGCCCACCGGCGAGCAGGAAGCCCCCGTGCATGAGCCGGAGGAACAACCCGCGTACGAGGCCGAGGCGGCGTCCTACGCCGGGATGGACCCGTCGCTGCAGGACATCTTCCGCAAGGAGGTGCAGTTGCATCTCGACGTGCTGCGGGACTTCCTGCGCAAGGTCTGGGTGACGCCGGGCCCGCACTACGTCACGGACGACCTGTACCGCGCCTGCCACACGCTGCGGGGCGCCTCGCGAACTGCCGAGTCCGGCGAATGCATCCGCCTGGCCGACCCGCTGCATCGCTGGCTGCGCCGACTGTTCGACGCCGACCGGCCGTTCGACGAACAGGGGCTGGGGACGCTTGCCGATGCGGTCGCGGCGTTCGAGGACATTGTCGACGGCGTGGGCGCCGCAGCGGACTACTTCCCGGCCCTGCAGGGTCTCATCGCCCGGCTGTCGGCGCTGGACGTGGCGCTGGAGCAGGCGCTGGCCGCCGAGCCCGCCGAACCCCCGACGCCGGCCGAACAGCTTGCGCCGCCGGAACCGGCGCCAGAGGCGGCTGCCGAGCCGGCCGCAGAGGAACCGGCTGAAGCGCCGCTCAGCCTGGAACACCTGATTCCGGCGATCCCGGTCGAGACGCAGACGCCGCGCGGGCGGCCTGGCGCCGGGTTCGACAGGCTGCTTCCGCAGAGTCCCGCCGAGCAGACCGTGGAAGGCGAGATGCCGTACATGGCCCGCGCCGAGCCGCCCGCAGAGGCGGAACCGCCGTCGGAAGCGCCGCCGCCGGGCGGGCTGGTGAGCGAGGAGCCGGCAGGCGAGGCCGCTGCCGACCTGCACCTGCCGTCGGTCATCGAGGAAGTGGCCAGGGCCGAAGGCGCCCGGTACGAGTCCGTCGAAGAGCCGCCGGGCGGCCCTGTGGGCGAGGAGCCGGAAGGCGAGCCCGAGCCTGCCGAGGCGGCCCCCGGGCCTGCGGTCGAGGTGTCCCCCGAGCCGCGCCCGGACGAGGCGGGCCAGGCCGCCGATTACGATGCCGACATCGCCGCCATCTTCAGCGAGGAGGCGACCGAGCTGCTGGAGGCTGCCGACAGCTCGCTGGGCGCCTTGCGCGCGGAGCGGGGCAGCCGTGAACGGGTCGTCGAGCTGCAGCGTGCCCTGCATACGCTGAAGGGCGGCGCGCGAATGGCCGGCATCACGGCGATGGGCGATCTCAGTCATGAGCTCGAATCGCTGCTGATCCAGGTCGCAGGCGCCGCGACGCCGCTCCATGAGCGGACCTTCGAGGTGCTGC